>JAIRYV010000004.1 GCA_031267685.1 Treponema sp. | reverse complement strand
TGCCCTCTGAGCGCAATCACTGTGCCCTCTGAGCGCAATCACTGTGCCCTCTGAGCGCACGCACTCTGCCCTTAGAGGGCACGCACTCTGCCCTCAGAGGGCACACACTCTGCGCTCAGAGCGCAATCACTCTGCCCTCTGAGCGCAATCACTCTGCCCTCTGAGCGCAATCACTTTGCCCTCTGAGCGCAATCACTTTGCCCTCTGAGCGCAATCACTTTGCCCTCTGAGCGCAATCACTCTGCCCTCTGAGCGTAAGTCAAAGATTATTAACGCGAATACAAAGGGCTTACAGAAGTCTATCAATTCAGCAGTGCAAAGGGTGCCAGAAATTGGTCTTTCCTTGATGCCATTAAGTCTGTTGAATAACGAGTCCGTGTCTTTAGGGCACGTTAGTTGGTTAAAGTTGACCCACAATCCAAAGCTTGAAAGATGGGTTACGGCACGGGTATAATCGTTAAATCAAAGCGTCAGTCATTCCAGTTTTTAATCAGAACTTCATTTACAAATCCGCGCCCTGTGGCATTGGAATTAATCACTCTTTTCGCCTGCGTGGATAGTATCTTATAGTCTTTATATAAATTACGGATAAAGTCTGTGTCGGAATTACTTAACAGGCATTTTGCGCCTTGTTTTGTCATTCTGACAAAAACAGTATGAAGGCGTTCCTGCTCAGCTTCACTGAATCCAGCAGCGAGGTAGCTGGTAAAATTAGTTTTGTCCGGACTGTGATAGGGCGGATCAAAATAGATGAAAGAATATTTATCCGAATCCGCAACAGCGATCTCAAAATCATAATTGGTTATGGAAATGTCATTGGCATTTAAATAAGCACTGATGTGCCGCAGCGTATTTTCCTCGCAAATGGCTGGATTTTTATAGTTGCCGTAGGGGGCATTAAATAGTCCCTGTGCATTCACCCGGTATAAGCCATTGAAACAGGTTTTATTGAGGAAAATTAAACGTGCTGCTTTTTCAGTGTTGCTCAGTTGCTCAAATTCTCGCGGCTCTCTATCCAGATTCCGCGTCTGATAAAAATAATCTTTGGTATTTTTATTTTGATAGCTGCTTAATAATTTTATAAGGTCTTCGACGTGTTCTTTTATAGCCATATAGGTCAATATCAGTTGGGTATTAAAATCGTTTATTACTGCTTTGTGTGGCTGTAATGCAAAGAAAACCGCGCCAGCTCCGATAAATGGTTCATAATAGGTATAATTATGTATATTCGCGGGGAGACATTTTTTTATTGCTGGCAGTAATTGTCTTTTACCACCAGCCCATTTCAAAAACGGTTTTATAAGGGAATCATTTTTAACCATAGTATCATTTTATGAGAGGTTGGAAATCGTGTCAAGGTAGCAACTATTAAAGAAATTGCCCAGCGTGCCGGGTCAGCAGCATAAAGGCGGGAACGGCCGTTGAACAGCTTTTCCTGATTTTGGAGGGTAAGCCCATTGAGGAGCTGGCTATTTGCTCACCGGTTGCTATTGTGGCGCGGGATTCAAGTAGCTATTGCACATGTTGAAGTATTGAGGGATTATGAGCTATGGAAAAGAAATATATCATGGCGCTTGATCAGGGAACGACAAGCTCACGGGCGGTTCTCTTTGATCACCAACAACAGATTCTGGGTGTTGAACAGAAAGAGTTCACTCAGTTTTATCCACAGGAGGCTTGGGTTGAGCATGATCCAATGGAACTCTATTCGTCTCAGTACGCAGTAATGATGGAACTGCTGACGCGGTTTGATATAGGCGCTGAAGAGATTGCGGCCATTGGCATTGCTAACCAGCGCGAGACCACGATTATGTGGGACGCGCATAGCGGCAGACCTATTTATAACGCGATTGTGTGGCAGTGTCGCCGGACATCGCCGCTGGTAGACGCGCTGGTGGACGAGGGCTTGGGCGACTATATCAAAAAAGTGAGTGGGTTGGTGCCAGACGCCTACTTCTCGGCGACCAAAATCAAGTGGATACTCGAGCATGTTGAGGGGGCGCGGGAAAAGGCGCGACGCGGGGAAATCCTTTTTGGTACGGTGGATACTTGGCTTATCTGGAAGCTCACCGGCGCGCACGTTACGGACTACACCAACGCGAGCAGAACCATGCTGTTTAACATTCACACGCTTGACTGGGATGATACCCTGCTTGCTGCGCTGGACATTCCCCGCGCTGTGTTGCCGGAGCTGATACCCTCAAGCCATATCTGCGGCATGGTGAATATTCAGGGGACTGAGGTTCCGCTTGCGGCTGCTGTTGGGGATCAGCAGTCTGCGCTTTTTGGCCAGTGCTGTTTCAGTAAGGGCGAGGCGAAAAATACCTATGGTACTGGTTGCTTTCTGCTGATGAACACTGGTAGCGAGGCGCTTGAGAGCAGGCATGGGCTTCTCACGACTATTGCCGCTGGGGTAGACAAGAAGGTACAGTATGTTCTTGAGGGCAGTGTCTTTGTAGGCGGAGCTGTGATTCAATGGCTGCGTGATGAGTTGCGCTTTATCACGGAAAGTAGTGATGCTGAGTATTACGCAGGCAAGGTGTCTGACACTGGCGGCGTGTACCTTGTACCGGCGTTCACGGGCCTGGGCGCGCCTTATTGGGATATGTATGCGCGTGGTGCGATACTTGGAATCACGCGAGGAACGCGGCGTGAGCATATCATACGCGCTGCTGAGGAAGCCATTGCGTACCAGAGTCTTGATCTTCTGAGAGCCATGGAAAAAGACAGTGGCCTTTTGCTCGGTGAGATCAAGGTGGACGGTGGCGCGAGCCGCGACGCGGTACTCCTACAGTTTCAGGCTGACATTAGCGGGGCGCGTATTCATCGCCCGGTGGTGAGGGAAACTACGGCTCTGGGCGCTGCGTATCTGGCGGGTCTTGCCACGGGTTTCTGGCAAAGCCTTGACGAGCTTCGTGCGACGTGGCGGTACGACAAAACCTTTACGCCCGCGATAGATGAGAAACAGCGGGCAGAATTGATCGGCGGCTGGCATAAGGCTGTTGAACGGATTCGGGGTAAGTAGAAAGTGTCCACGGATTACAAAGGTTACGCTCCAAATTCTGCTGGACTTTGGCCTTTCGCCCAAGGATCACACCCGCACGATATGCCGTCTCCCAAGAGATCGTCCCTTTTACTCTTGTCGGTGAATACTTGTAAGTCATTGTGAAACACATCGTCTGGCCTTTACGTTACAAAAAAGTTGTAACCTTTTTGACTTCTTCTTAGTTTATGCATATATTGTTCATACATAAACATTCTAAGGAGATGAAACTGGTGAAGAAATCAGGTGGGAGCAGGGAAAAGAGCATAAGCAATCTGGGGTTGATCGAGAGCGGCCACATTCCGGTTACGATAATCAGATTAGCGCTTCCCATGATGGTAGGTATGATTGCGCAATTAGTCTACAATATGACTGATACTTTTTTCGTTGGACAAACCGGCGATGCCAATATGGTAGCTGGTATTTCACTGACCTTTCCCATTTTCATGCTTTCCCAGGGAATAGGTAGCTTATTTGGTGTGGGAACGGCCAGTTATATCTCGCGAAAACTGGGCGAGAAACGGCATGATGAAGCGGGGCATGCCAATGCTGTAGCCTTTTGGACGAATAGCCTTGTTGGTATTTTTCTCACAATTGTGCTTTTGGTTTTCAAAACGCCGCTCCTGCGCTTTATTGGAACCAGTGATGACACCTTTTACCATGCGGACAATTATTTTTCTATCATAAATATTTTTATAGTTTTTTCCATGTTAAGTGTTGCCCTGTCAGGACAAATCAGAAGTGAAGGTGCTGCCGGAAAAGCAATGATAGGTATGCTGTTGGGTATAATCCTTAATATTGTATTGGACCCGATTTTTATTCTTGTTTTTAACTGGGGCGCCGCAGGTGCGGCATGGGCGACAATAATCGGCAATGTTGTATCGGTATGTTATTTTATTCTGCACTTTGTATCGGAGAATTCCGTGTTGTCTGTTAAGCCAAAAGATTTTAAGCCGAATAAACGAATGTATCTGGAAATTATTAAAATAGGTTTTCCCGCGGCGCTTCAGAACATTATTATGAGTATTGCGCTGATTTTTAATAATATTCTGGCGGCAAGTTATGGCGATTATGTGGTAGCGGGAAATGGGATCAGTTTTAGGATAGTAACGGTCTCTTTTATGTTGGTTATGGCACTGGCAATGGGATTTCAGCCTTTTGCGGGCTATAATTACGGCGCGAAAAATTTTGAACGTATCAGGGGAGGATTCATTGTAACAATATGCTATACGACAATTCTGGCGTTGATTTTTTTGGGGATTTATCGTATATGGGGCGTTAATATCATCGTACTGTTTATCAGAGATGCTGCGACCATTGACGCTGCTAGTAAAATTATGAACGCTTTTATTCTGGGTATACCTTTCCTGGGAGTTCAGATGACGATGTCGATTGCCTTTCAGTCGTTTGGAAAATCACGGGAAGCAACTATTGTTACCGTTGTACGGCCACTCGTTTATATTCCCGCGTTATATATCCTCAATTTCCTTTGGGGATTTAACGGCCTTATCTATGCGTGGGCGGCTGCTGATATAGTAACTACGGCAACGGCGGTACTGCTGGGAATTCCATTGTTTAAAGAGATGGATTTATTCATGAAGACAAAAAGGGGGAAATAATGCAAAAGGGTATAAAAAAAGAAGTGGTTCGTCTTATTTTTCGCTCAAAAAATATCGGCTTACGGTTTCCTTCCGCGATAGGAGGCAACGAGCGTGATATTAATATGGCAGAAGCGGCTCTTATGAAAGGCATTGCCGATAAGACGCTTGATTCGGAAGGCGCGAAAATACAGGAGGCGTTGTGTATAAATAAGGCCGCCGTTTCACAAATGCTCGGTGTTCTTGAACGCAAGGGGTATATTAACCGCGAAATAAACAAAGACAACCGGCGGAAAATTATCCTTACGCTTACATCAGAGGGGCAGAAGGCGGTTAAAAGTACCGAGCGGACAATAGATGCATTATTGTCGGAAATTATTGAGCGTTTCGGCGAAAATGATATGAAACAGTTTATTCCGCAATTTAACCGTTTTGTCGATATTATTGCGGAATTGGTTAAGTAAAAGGAAAGTACACCATAGAGCAGCTCGTCCACAAGTGTCAGACACCATAAAGCAGCTCATCCACAAAGTGTCAGACACCATAAAGCAGCTCATCCACAAGTGTCAGACACCATAACAGTGGATAATGTTCTTAGCGATGCTCTGGCGAGGCTGGTCGTATAACCGGATTCTTTCTGGACTTGCGGGAAAAGTTGTATGCGCGTTGAGCAGCGTCTTTGGGAAGCGTGGCAAAGGCGCAGTGTTCCTTCATCTCAATACTGTCAATAAAATGACCGGGTACGTTACCCGCCCGTCCAAGCAACTCCGCTACATCACGTGCTGAAGCGCCATGCTCGCGCCCCAAGCCTACATAGACCCTTGTTCCACTGCCTATTGCCGCAAAGTCATCGCCGTGGGAGATCGCGCCATGTTCAGTGCCGTGAAAATGTCCACCGCTGTTTTTTCGGTATGGCGATGGATGCTCACGCTCAACGCCTCGGCGGAAGCCAGTATGAACGCCTGTTTTACCACTGGCACGCCCGCGTCCTTCCTCATGAAGAGGCGTTTCCTGAAACTCCATCACCTGGCCATAACGGGAAGGATCAAGAATCTCCCCATAGGCGTGGGTAATGAGCGCTTCCACAGCCCGCTCGGCCCCCAGCTTCTCGATGAGTTCCCGCCTAACCTGCACGAGAAACGGCGTTGTCTCCGGCAGAATCGCCTCTGGCACGATTTCAGGCATAGTAGGTGATACGCCTGAATCAAGATTCACCGCGCCATCTTGGTTCAGAACCGGCTCTTCAGGCGGGGGAAGTATGGCAATAATCGAAGCCACGATGCGCCGCCTTATAGCCTTCATCACGGACTTAACCTGCGGAACTTTCATCCATTGAATGGGGCTTCCCAGTATACGTTCCATGTTTCGGGAAAGCTGACTAATGCGGAAGCGTTCCGAAGGAAGGGCCAGACTGAGCGCCTTACCGCGCCTGCCTGCCCGTCCGGTTCTGCCGATCCGGTGTACATAGGTTTCACGGTCATTGGGTAAGTCCCAGTTTACCACATGGGTGAGGCGCTCAATGTCAAGCCCACGCGCTGCCACATCCGTAGCAACCAGAATAGTGGTGAGCCGGGAGCGGAAGCGCCGGAGCGTTCTTTCCCTGGCTTCCTGAGACAGATCGCCATGAATAGCCTCAGCCGCATACTCACTTTCTACAAGCCGCCGGGCAAGCTCGTCAGTCGTGATCTTAGTGGCACAGAAGATAAGACCATAGAAATCATCTGCCGAGTCAATGATCCGCTTCAGCGCTTCGAGCTTGTCTTCTTTTTTTACAATGAGGTAGTTTTGATCCACAGCAGGTCTTTCATCTTCCGGGGCCGTATCTTCCAAAATATCCACAGCGCCCAGATGTTCCCGCACAATTCGCAGAATCGCGTCAGGCATAGTTGCGGAGAAAAGTGCCACACGGCGTTCAGGCTTCACAGCCTTGAGAATCGTCTCCACATCTTCGATAAAGCCCATGTCCAGCATTTCATCGGCTTCGTCCAGAATAAACCACTCGATTGAGGAAAGGTCCAGTATCTTACGTTCCATGAGGTCCATGATACGTCCGGGCGTTCCCACCACGATTTCAGTGCCGCGCTTGAGGTCCATGATCTGGCTCCGAATTGATGCGCCGCCATAGACTGCGGTAATGCGGGGGAAGGTTTCGGTAGTCAATGACGCGATCTCGCGGCATATCTGAAGCGCCAGTTCCCGTGTAGGCGTGAGGATGAGCGCACGGGGCGCGTGTCCACCCACAGTGAAGCGCTCCACAAGCGGTATCCCAAACGCAGCGGTCTTGCCAGTGCCAGTTCGGGCTTTGACGATAAGATGCCCCTCGTCGGCAAGGAGCCGAGGCAGAGCAATAGTTTGAATGGAACTTGGTTCGGTAAAGCCCTTGCGCGTGAGCGCGTCAAGAACTTTATTGGATAAACCAAAAGGGGAAAAAG
Source organism: Treponema sp. (assembly GCA_031267685.1). GTDB lineage: Bacteria > Spirochaetota > Spirochaetia > Treponematales > Breznakiellaceae > JAIRMT01. The sequence goes on along the minus strand of JAIRYV010000004.1, from coordinate 1,884 downwards.
GATGCATGTCTGTTGTCATTATAAGAACAGTAGCGATTATTATAAACTATGGCAACACACTTGCTGCTTTATCAGCACGGCCTATACACGCGCTCTGGGCTTGGAGCAGGTAGTTGAGGGAAGCGTTTTACCCACATATAGCGCAAGACCGCAGAAGGCGGGACTTACGGACGACAACTCCCGCCCAACAGCGACAGGCTCCTTTGCAACGTTACTTTGCGTATGCAGTAACTTTGGTGAACCAGCCAAAGTATTCTGTCGTTACTGAGCTAACTGTTTTACCTGCTGACTCGGCCTGTTTTACTGTGGCAGCATACGATTCGTACCCCGCATCCAAGAGTCCGAGTATGACACTATACGATGCAATTACCTCAGAACCAGCGGACACCACATTGGCGATCGAGATAAGACCGTGAGGATCAGAAGTCCCACCGATAGAGCTGTAAGTGGCGCAACTCGTAAGCGTCGCTCCGAATACCAGCAAAATGTCGAGTATTCCCATCAGAAACCATTTGCTTTTCATAAAAAGCCTCCTACCGGCGAAATGTGTACAAGCGTCCCATAGAATGCTTTCTTCCATAGCCGCAATGCGGTGCAGAATACTGGGAAAGATAAAGAAGGTAAGAAAAGGGTGAATTTACGCTGTTATGGTCTTGACAAAGATTGCGAGCGCCCCATAATTGCATAGTGCATGTGATCTGCTCTGATGAAATCTCTCGGTGCCAGAGACCACTGCATCTCGTCAAAAGATATGCGCTACTCTTTCCAAAGACTCCTGTTTTTATCCCTCATTATCCTGTCTTACTTTTCTGTTTTTAGGGATACGAAACGTGCCGGATTTTCGTGATAGTTCCTAACTCACTCCTCTATTCTGATGCATTTATCAGGGCTTACTAGTTCAATAGTGTACACTAACTTTGCAAGCCCTGATAAAAACGGTTTGAGCAGGGAAAGATTGCGCTCCGGCATAGCGAAATCACGATGCTTTCAGCGTAAAGATTTCTCCGATGAACAGGCGGTGATAATCAGTGCCTTGATAGGACTCCTCTATTTTTGGGTCAAGGAAATGGGTTGGATCGAGGTCGTGGGTATACATCTTTTTACAGATAATGATGTGGGATGCTTCGTTGAAACCCACAGCGCCATTATCAAAGACAATAGGAGTGAGGCCAGCCTCAGTTGCCTTGTCTATATCCCTGCCTGACTTGCTTCCGCAGATATTGAGTGCATTACGGTATGCGGCAGGCAAGAATGATAGCGTGAAGAGGGAACTAGCATTGACAAACTCGTAGGTACGGCGAGAAGGCCGAATCACTATAAACGCCACATCCTGACTCCATAGTACCCCAAGGCCGCCCCATGAAGCGGTCATTGTATTCCAGCCGCTCTTGTCTTTGCTCGTATCGCCCGCAGTGATGAGCATCCACTCCCGTCCAATCCGTTCTGATGGTGAACCCGGAAAATCTTTGATACTTATGTCCCGCCACTGAGAACCAGCGGGAATGACTTGTTTCTGTTTCATGGCTTGATAGTAACACTTTTCGCCATCTTTGTCTTTAGCAAGTATACTTTATCGAGCATTTTCTAGCGCACACCTGTGATCAGGCTTAGCGCACACTTGTGATCAAGCTTAGCACACACGCGTGATCAGGCTTAGCACAGGATCGTGTTCAGGCTTAGCGCAGGACTGTGTTCAGTCTTAGCATACACTTGTGTTCAGGCTTAGCATACACTTGTGTTCAGGCTTAGCATACAATTGTGTTCAGTCTTAGCAAACACTTGTGTTCAGGCTTAGCGCAGGACTGTGTTCAGGCTTAGCGCAGGACTGTGTTCAGTCTTAGCATACACTTGTGTTCAGTCTTAGCATACACTTGTGTTCAGTCT
>JAIRYV010000012.1 GCA_031267685.1 Treponema sp. | reverse complement strand
GGGAGCCGGGAGCCGGGAGCCGGGAGCCGGGAGCCGGGAGCCGGGAGCCGGGAGCCGGGAGCCGGGAGCCGGGAGCCGGGAGCCGGGAGCCGGGAGCCGGGAGCCGGGAGCCGGGAGCGACTAAACTATAACTAAGCAAATGTCCGGTGGACATCCAGCGTTTTCTCAAGTCCATAAGAAGAGTCTATCAGGGTGGGAAGAAAATGTCAAGTGATTTTAGCGTAGGATAAGGTATAGAAATAAAATTTCTACCGCGAACCATAGAATAGGATGTTTGACAAGGGCGGGTAAATGAGGTAGCATAGAGGCATTAAGAACACGGATGGATATATGGCAATAGTGGCACAAGTGCATCAGCCGGAGAAGAGGCCGACGTTTGAGGATGTTTGGGCAGCAATTCTGGAGACGGAGAAGCGGTTTCAGGAGACGGACAAGCGGTTTCAGGAAAGCCGGGCTGAACATGATCGGATGATTGCAGAAACGGAGAAGCGGTTTCAGGAAAGCCGGGCTGAACATGATCGGATGATTGCAGAAACGAACAAGGCGATTAAGGAAATGTCAGCGAGGGTTGATCGGGTAACGCAAAATGTTGGTGGTCTTAATCGTTCTATTGGTGAACTGGTGGAGACGTTGATAGCGGCGCGGCTTTGGGAGAAGTTTGCTTTTTATCCGTACCAGTTGAAGAGGGCGTATCAGCGGGTTCCTGTTTATGACGAGCGGAATCAACAGAAAACAGACATAGACATTTTGCTTTCTGATACGGAATGGTGTATGGCAGTTGAAGTGAAGCGGGAAGCGGATGATAAAGACGTAGACCATCATCTTAGACGCATGAAGCTGATACGCCAGTATCCACCGCTTGAAGTGGTGAGCAAACGCTTGCTAGGCGCTATTGCGGGTGGAGTAGTGTTGCCCGATACTGTTGAGTATGCACATAAGGCAGGTTTTTTTGTGCTTACGCTTACTGGGGAATCAGTTACTTTGCTTGATACTCCGACGGGTTTTGTGGCCAGAGAGTGGTAGGTGAAGAGGGTTGTGTGTGGGCGAGTGCGGCAGTCGTTTTAGCGGGAAGAAGTATGTAGAACGATGAAGGCGCGTGGGCATAAAAGCTACGCGCCTGTTTTGTGCGGGTGTTTGACGATGGTTGGAGCGGGTATGGTATACCGTATCATTTATGGAGGAAATAAATAGATAGTTCAGTTCACTTCAATGCTTTCGGTTTCTCGCGTGGCAAGGCGGATTCCAGTTGCCTTGAGTCCCTTGACCGGGAAGTTTTGTACCTCAAAGGCTTCTTTGACAATCCGCACACGGGGTCTGGGAACATAGTGAAGCGTGAATGAAAACTTCTGCCGTGTGTCAACATGAAGAATTGTCGCACCTGCGGCTACCAGCGGGTATTCGCGGTTCATGATCCAGCCTTCAATGATACAGCGTTTTATGCAGGGATAGCCAGTGTCGACATCCTTGTAAATCACGGTAAACACGATCTTGGCGAGGCTTTCTTTGTTGGCAATGCCGATCCACCACGCGCCTTCGCCAATGAAGGTCTTCTCTGGTATATCGGTAATGGTGTAGACCCCGTTGTTCCGCAGGATTAGGACGCGGTCAAACGGCGACAGTTCGACGGCAAGTTCGCCATTGACGGCAGTGCCGAGATAGCCGGTGGCTTTGTCATACTTCAGCTGTACATCTCGCTTCACCACTTCCTTCACGGCGATCTTCTCAAACTTGCCAACCTTGGTACGCCGCACGCCACGTCCCAGTTCTGGGTTTGACTTGATCGTGGTGATGAGGTTGTCCAGATAGCTGGTCGCATAGCTGGTGATATTCTTGAGGTGTCCGTTTATGGTTTTGATACGCGCTGTCATGTCGCGGGTTTCGGTCTTGGCTTTGCTTATATCAAAGAGCGATAGCCGCCTTATGGGAATGTGAAGCAGATGTTCCACATCGTCGTGGCTCACCCCGCACGCGTCGAGTTCCTTAGCGTAGGAAGTAAAGCTCCCAATGACAGCCTTCTCAATGGTCTCAGGCGTCTTCATCTTTTCGATCTCTTTATAGAGCTGCTTTTCGATAAAGATACGTTCAAGGGTACGCAGATGCATCTTTTCCTGTAGCTCCCTCTTCTCAAGCTCCAGTTCCTTAGTGAGCAGCGAGACAAGCTGTTTCGCGTGGTGTTCAATGATCTGCGTAACGGTCATCACTTCGGGCAGGCCGTCTTTGATAAGCAAGAGGTTCACGGAGATGGACTGTTCACACTCGGTGAAGGCAAAGAGCGCGTTTACGGTCTCTTCAGAATACACTCCTCGCGCCAGTTTCACTTCGATTTCAACATGGTCGGTCGTGAAATCACTGATAGACTGTATTTTGAGGCGTCCGGCTTTAGCTGCGCTCTCCACGCTGTTTATAAGGCTTTCAGTGCTTGAGCCAAAGGGCAGTTCCCGAATCACGATGCGTTTGGTGTCAGAGGTATCGAGCTTGGCGCGAACCAGCACCTTGCCATTGCCGTCTCGATAGTCCGACACATCCACAAGGCCACCGGTGGGGAAGTCTGGGTATAACTGGAACGACTTACCTTCAAGGCAGTCTTTCTCGGCCTGAAGCACCTCAATGAAGTTATGAGGCAGTATCTTCGTGGACATACCCACCGCGATGCCTTCCGCGCCTATAGCCAGTATCACTGGAATCTTGGCTGGGAAGATGATCGGCTCCTTGTTTCGGCCATCGTAGGAATCTGTCATAGGCGTGAGCTTGGGGTTATAAAAGATGGTTTTGGCGAGGGGCGTAACGCGACATTCGATGTAACGCGCTGCAGACGCCTGATCGCCAGTGAAGATATTGCCGAAGTTACCCTGTTTGTCGATGAAGAATTCTTTGTTAGCCAGTACCACCAGCGCGTCGCCAATGGAGGCGTCGCCGTGCGGGTGATACTTCATGCAGTGGCCGACTACGTTTGCCACTTTGTGAAACTTGCCGTCATCCATCTCAAAGAGCGTGTGCAGGATGCGGCGCTGTACAGGCTTGAGTCCGTCCTCGAGGTCCGGGATGGCGCGGTCTTTGATAACGTAAGAAGCGTATTCTAGGAAGTTTTTATCAAAAAGGTTTTTAATGTATGCCATAAGACATTTTAGATAAAAGCCTGAAAATTAAAAAGCCGTTGAGAGCATAGTGCTGTCAAGAACAATGACAACCTTGCCTTCGCGCAAGAGGGTACGGTTCTGTTCCGATGAAATGATGAGAAGCGCGTCATCACGGTCAATGATAGGGTCTGTAGGACGCATTCCAAAGACGCCGCGTGCTATGATACGCAGAGGGTTGGTACCCACAAACGCCTCAAGTTCAGGGTCAAGACCAGAGGGCGTGTTCTGAAAGATACGCTGCGGTGGCACATACCTCACCATTGTAGTAGTGGATTGCCTATCCACCATGCTTCGCTCGTAGATCAGGTTCATATCCGTATCCCAGATTTTGGGGAAGAGGCAGGGAAGGGTGAGCGCACTGGAACGCTTGCCATGAACCGGCAGGGCTTCATTCGTAATGATGATGATGCCGGTGTAGGAAGTGACTGGCATGGCTATCAAGGTACGCATGGTGTCAGACGGGCGGTCGTGCCGCATAAGCGTTGCACTGAGTTGTCTGAGATCAACAGTATAGTGGGTGGATAGCGTCGAGAGGTCGGTAGACATAGTTGGCGCTATTATCCGTGCCGTGTCGCTGATGAGGTCGGTGGTCTTGAGGGAGATTTCCCCCCGTTCAAGGAGATCGCGCAGCAACGTAGAAGAATCAATAGGCAGGCCAAGAAGTTGAGGCCGGATCAAGGGCTGATACCCATCGCTAATCAGCTCCTCGGCGTATATTCTGCCAGTTGGCAACTGTATACCTGCCTGAGCGAGGTTTACCGACAGATCAGCATCAATCTCGAAGTGTTCCCAAACAACCGACCCGCTGATATTGACTATACTTTGGGCGAAGAGGCTGTTTCCCAGAACAAGCAGGAATCCGCTTACTATCATACGTTTTATCTGTACCATTGCTTTCTCCATACTAACGCGACGGGACTTTGAGAACCTTTCCCACACGCAAAATATCATTAAGATTTATACTATTCGCCGTTGCCAGTGCCTCTGGATCAACATTGTATGAGCGGGCTATTCCCCAAAGGCTGTCGCCTTTTTTCACCGTATAATTCGCCGTAAACGAATTCCCAGTGCTTACGTTCCTACGCTGGAATGGTTCGGCCTCCTTGAATGCCGGAATAAGGAGACGGGCGCCGATTTTGAGATAACGCGCCTGAACCGTGGGATTGCTTGCCGTAATATGATTCACACTTATGCCATAATGCTTGGCCAGCTCGGAAAGCGTATCTCCAGCCTGTATCGTGTGAATGTAGTAGTGTAACAAAGTGATGTCTTTTTGTTCCAACACTGCACTAATCGCAGCGGCATCCGCTTTGCGTACTTTGAGGTAATAATCACTATCCGGCGGGGTAACGTTATACACAAGTTCGCGGTTCGCCTTTTTGAGTGCAGCCGCGTTAACACCCGCCGCTTCTGCCAGCATATCCACATCCACAGTTCGTCCCACCCGAATCCGTGTCCATTCTGGGTCATCAAGCCACAGAGGCTCAACGCCAAAGAGCCGAAGATTCGAGAGGATATAAGAGAACGCCAACAACTTAGGCACAAAATTTATGGTTTCAGAGGCAAACTGTTTCTGTTCCGAGAGCTTCCAGTAATCATGGATACCAGTACGCTGTACAATCCGGCTTACAGCTCCAAGACCAGCATTATACGCAGCAAGCGACAGGGGCCAGTCTCTCAAATCACGGTAGTTCTCCTGAAGTTTACTGAGCGCACCCATCGTTGACTTCCAGAAGTCCATGCGCTCATCAAGCCATTCAGTAATCCTTATATCAAAAGGCTGAATGCTGTTAGTCATAAACTGCCACAATCCAGTGGCTCCAGCTCTACTCACGGCTGTAGACACATAGGCCGACTCAATGAGCGGCAAATAGAGCAGTTCAGACGGCAAGTTTCGCGTTTCGATTTCCTTCCTTATAAAAGCCAGATAAGGCTCTCCTTGACGTACCACTGAAATGAGCCAGGCAATGCCCTCTGGAGTGGAATACTGGCTGATATACTTCTGGGTAAGGGGCTGTTCAAGCCCATGTATCACACTGCGGTGTTCCTGCATAAGGCTTTCTGGAAAAACAGGCTGGGTATAGCGCTGTAAACGCAGAGGACGCTCCATCTGATCGGGTCTGAGCGGCGGCGACGGGCTTTCCACCGGAAGCGCAGCCTCAATTATCTGCGGCTCAATAGACGACGGCGACTCAGAGTGCGCTGCGCTTACTGACGCAAGAACCGTCCCGGAAGCGTTTTCCGTCGGCGTTCCCACAAGGAATACCAGACTAGGAGCGCTGCGGGGAGGCGCTGGCACAACAAGCGTTGGCTCCACATGTCGCGCCGGATCCACCGATGACTGGGAATCTAACACATTGAGCTTGAGAACCGCTTCTCCATCTGTCGGCAACGTCATATCCATGGTAAGTTCAGCGACAAGCGGCTGACTCTTTTCAAGAACAGGGGCTGGAACCGTACCAAAGCCCTCTTCCTGTATTCGTCTCGCCACAAAGTCTGGATGCTCAGATTCAATCGACTCAGCCCAGAGTGATACACCGCATAGCGCCATCATACTAAGCGCAAAAAATCGCCACATCGTAGCATTATGTCTCACATAAAAACTCAAAATCGCTCTCCATAGTAGACTCCTGCCCATTCCCAGCGTCCGTGGATTTCCGGATCAGGGGGGAAGTAGATTTTTCTGAAATACAGGTACCATGTGGATATGTCCCGTTCCCAGCCAGTTGTACGCAGGTATGCTTCAGTAGCATTGGAACCCGCATCAAGTGTATTCGCATACTGAATAAGGTTTCGCGTACTCATAAATATGGAAAGGCTAAACTCAGCCATGCCGGAGTCGTCAGCAACCTCTTCCCCCCAGGACCGGGCAAAAAAGTTCACCTTAGCCTGACAACGCTGTAACTGAGAACTGCTTCCCGCGTTAAGCGCCACCTTAACCGCACTTACAAGGCTGTCAAGGCGCTCGAAGGTCCAGTCTTTCTCCGAGTTATTGAAGTCTACTAGTTGCTTCGCATAGTAAACAGCATTAGGAAACCCGGGAATGATAGACCGATACGAGAGGTAGTTGGTATATGCGTCAAGCGCACCATTCCAGTCTCCAGTGCGTTCACACGCATTACCGAGCATGAAGTAGCTTATTCCCATATCTATCTTATCGGAAAATCGAGAGATTAATTCTTGGTAATAGATCACTTCTTGTTCAGGATTGTCAACCAGCGTGATGAGATGATTGAGGCAGGCTAAGTGAATTGACTCACCCTGAACGATCAGGTCAGGGTAGTTCTTGAGTATCATATCAAAGCAGAGGGCAGCAACCGCGTTTTCCTCCCGTCGCATATGGCTGTATGCAGCCATAAGGAGGTAGTAGGCGTTATACGGGTCATTGGGGTAACGGTTTCGATTAAAGGTAAGGAAGTTGATAAGCACATTGTACTCACCCGCTCTTGCGTAGATATTCGCAATTTCACGGCTAACTGCGAAACGCATTGCGTCAGACTCCTCGTTGTTCAGCAGTTTGAACAAGTGCATCAGCGTTTCCCGCTCCGCAGTCTCTCCAATAATATAGTAATGATCGAGCGAGGTATCGAAGCGGCGGGTTGCATTCCGCCACAAGTCTTTGAGCGCCAGTACCGGGTCTTTCCATACCTCAGACTCACAGGCGGCCATGGCCACCATACAGACCAGAAGCAGAATCAGCCAACACGCACGATAAATGGTTTTCATACCTTTGTATATCCACCTTCAAAGGTATCGTCAAGACCATTTGAGCCCAGATAAATCAGTAATGCCCAGATATCTTGAAGCCCATGTTGAGCAGAGGCGTCTGACATTCCGGCTGTATAATGAGAACGCTAATGCCATGGCCCGTCGATAAGCTATTAGACTTGCCGGACACAGCTCCCATTATTGCGCACCCTGAGATCGCCTCTGGATGACCTCAAGGGCTGAAGGACGCGCTCTCTATTATAGCAAGAAACCGTAACACTTGATACCAAAAAAACCTCTTGTTCACAGCAATAATGACCTGGTATTCTTGGAAAGAGGATACTCGAAGAAGCCGGTATAAATGACTAGGAGGTATGAATATGACCTATAACTGTACCATTGAGCAAGAAGGGGATATGTTTATAGCCCAGTTCCCGGATATGCCGAATATACAGACCTTTGGGAATACTCATGAGGAAGCCCTGACAATGGCGCAGGAAGCCCTTGAGAGTTGCCTGGAATCCGATATTACTCGCGGATTGTCTATTCCTCAACCTGCCTATAAAAAGGGCTATCCCGTTCCTGTAGCAAACCATATCGCTTTGTCTCTCAGGCTCCGCGAACTGCGAGGTGAACAAAGTCAAACCGATATTGCCCGCAAACTTGGGATCTCTTATCAGGCATATCAGCGCCTTGAGAACCCGCGTAAGGCGAACCCCACGATCAAAACCCTTGAACGAATCGCCCGTATGTATGGCCGGGAATTGAATATCTCTATTTAATGCGCCGGCAGGATGGGCGGCGCGGCAACAGTCGGCGGACACCGAGCAGCGGACGCCAGACACCATGTCGCCGACAGAAAAAAATTAGTCATAGCGCTTGACCGGTTATCATTAAATCGTTCCGACTGTATAATGATAACGCCACAGTTTGCTGTTTCTTAAAAAAATCTTCTCAACCCACTTGATCTTTTTATTATAGCCCGCTATACTGTTCTTCATGGACTTGAATAAACGCCAGATGTCTACTGAACATCTGCTTACTTATCGTTTAGCCTTCTCCCGGCTCCCGGCTCCCGGCTCCCGGCTCCCGGCTCCCGGCTCCCGGCTCCCGGCTCCCGGCTCCCGGCTCCCGGCTCCCGGCTCCCGGCTCCCGGCTCCCGGCTCCCGGCTCC
>JAIRYV010000011.1 GCA_031267685.1 Treponema sp. | reverse complement strand
TCTTTGCTAATCACGAATAGTTCTTTGCTAATCATGAATAGCTCTTTGCTAATCACGAACAGTTCTTTGCTAATCACGAATAGTTCTTTATCTCTCTCTTGTCATTATCCCTTCATTATACCTCCGCCAAAGTTTGGCGCTGCTTGCCCCTAGACACTCATTCCTCTGGTTCATGCTTACCGCGCTTCGCGTTTTGTTTTATGGCATACAGAGCGGCATCAACCGTTCCCTTTGAAATACCCAGAACTTCGGCGACTTGCTGGTTGCTGGCGCCGCGCTTAATACCAGCAAGCTGGTTCTTGAGCTGGGTGTAGCGTAAGTGCGCCTTCTTCATGCGTTCCAAGAGAATCTCATGCTGGACTGAGTTTTCAGGAACCTTCTCAAGCTGTTTCCTATAGGTAACATAGTGGTGGTATTGGGAATCCCTCAGTTCCTGCTGTTGATGAATCTTATCATCGCTTGTGCGCCGCAGTTTGTGTATCTTATCAAGCAGACCGTTTAGTTTCCTGACGCTTATGCCTATCGCCGGAGCAGCGCGAACAACAAACGCTTCAGACACGAGGTGGTATGACTTCAGCAGCAAAATGAGCGCCTGCTGGGGATTCTTCACCGGCGTGAAGCTTTCCTCTGCTTCCACAGGCATATAGTCGATTGTCGTTGCTTCCTCGACACGGGCTTCCCAGCAGGCGCTTTCTGTAACGCGGTGTTTTGCTTCCCATGAGCAATACTCCTTTGAGCATAAGCGGACCTGGGAGTACATATAGGCGTCAAAGGAAGAACCCACATCGTTATAGGTATCAATGGCACGGTTCAATCGAGGATAGAACCAACACAGATAGTCGATAAAAGCATCCTTGTCAGACTTAAATAGAGTAAACTGCTGATAGTCGTCAAGGATGACCTGAAAAATACTGCCTTCAAAGTCTTTGCGGGCAAGATGTCCTTGCATATATCGATTCCGCAAATCACTCAACGGCAGGGGAGAACTCAGACCCTTCAGTAAGTTCTCTGAATATTTCATACATAGCTCCTATTAACGTGAATTCAAGCGTAACAAAGCAATCTTGTGCCGAGATTACTTCGTCGCTTCCCATATAACTTGTTTAACAACTAACGGATTGTTAAACACACCTATTAGATTTCCTTCTGGTAAACCAGGAAGAAACTTAACCCATACACAATACCAGTCAGTCCAAGGCATATTGGTATTTGCAGAAACAGATTCGGCTGAAACACAAAGCGCTGGAAAAACCATTTCAGAGCCGAGCCAAGCGGCTCGAACGACAGACACGCTATGATAAATGCCAGCAGCATGCCGTCAAAAAACCAGCCGCGCCATGAGCCTCGCAGCAAGACGTGTATCAAACTCAGCGTATGAATCACAACAGATACTAAAAGCAAAAAGGCGAATTGTTGCAGTATAGTGGCAAACGGTCCATGGGTGTTCCATCCAGCAGCCTCAATCACATTAAATATTTTTGTGTTTGTATCATCCCAAACACGGTCATAGGTATAGCAGATGGCTAAGTTAGCAAGCGCGACAAAGCAGGCAAGGACAATGTAGGTCAACAGAGCGCTTTTGAAAAAATCGCTGCGCTTGCCGCCCAGGTTTATCAGCTTGTGGAAATTGTCTATAGGAATACCTATCGCACTAAAGAGAATGAGCAGGTACAATGCGAACCCTATGCTTGCTCTGTAATCCGCGCCGTCATCATTCCCAGTGACTATGTCGATTATATAACTGCTCTCCTGTACCAGAAACAGCAGAAGAAAGATACCAGTAATGATATATGCTCGTCCATTATTGAGGATGTTCAGTTTTACAATAGCGAGTAGTTTCTTATTCATGATAGCCCTCCAACAAGCGTGATAAAAAAGTCCTGCAAGGACAGCCGCTCCAGCGTAACTCCAGCAGGTGGGTCTATCCACTCGTCATAAATACGAGCCGACAGTATTGAACCAGCGCTTGTTTTTCCAATGCAGTTTAATGTTTCCACCAACGGCAGCAGCACGGCACGCGGTCCAGTCAAGGTATAGGCGTGGCTGTCAATCTCCGTGATGTCTGTTTGCAGGAGTATCTTCCCTTTGTCAAACACGATGAGCTTTTCCGTTATCCGGGCAAGATCATCAACAAGATGGGTTGAAATGATGATGATCCGCTCGTGCGCTGTGTAACTTTCGTACAAAAGCGTGTTGAACTGCTCACGCATGACCGGATCAAGACCCAGTGCTGGCTCATCAAGGAGCAGCACTGGTGCGGTATTTGCAAGGGACAGAATCGCGGCTACCATACTTTTCATGCCCAGGGAGAGCTGTTTGTATGTTTTTCTTTGATCCAGCTCAAAGGCCCGCGCCATACGCCGGGCAAAATCCACGTCAAACACCCCCTGTACGCGATACGCTGCATCGATCAGGTCAGAAATGCGCATATTGAACTGCTCTCCGCTATTCTCGATGAAGTGGACAGATGGACTTTGGTCATACGGCGACACCTGCTTACCGAAGACCGAGATGTTTCCTTGTGTGGGGTAAAGGCGCGCGCCGAGCAGTTTCATCAAGGTTGTTTTACCTGCGCCATTTTTCCCTAAAAGCCCATAAATCCCATTCCCGCTGATTTCTGCGGTCAGCCTGTCAATCGCAGTTATGGTTCCATATCTTTTTGAAAGTTCAGTGAACTGAATCATGTTTGTCCTTTTCTTTAAGTATCTCTATAAGTTCCTTGATGGAAATGCCGAGCATTTTTGCCTCGGTCAGCAAATCCTTCAGCGTACTGGTGAAAAACCGCTCTCTCCGGTTTTCCCGTATTCGCTCCGCAGCCCCTGCGGCAACACACATCCCAACCCCTCTCTTCTTGTACAAGATGCCATCATCATTCAGTTTTCCAACTGCCTTCATCGCGGTTGCCGGATTCACCATATGCACCTTCGCTATCTGAGCCGTTGAGATAATCAGACCATCTGTCTGATAGACATTAGCAAGAATTTCGTTTTCGATAACTTCCATTATCTGTAAAAAAACTGGTTGTTCATTCTGCAACTCTCCTCCTTTTCTGTTAGTCATCTCATTCGGTCAATTACTTGACTAACCGACTAATACAGTTAATCTATATCTTCTATCGGAGGATGTCAAGTGTTCTTAGCATCTTTTATAAAATTTTTTAGTTGTTTCTCTTTCACGCCATTACCAGCCAGAGAGCGAGCGGCGCGTACTCCGTCAGCCCGTGTCTGCGCAGCACGGGAGCTTTGCCGGGTCTGACGGGTGGGCGTACTTCGTCCAACCACTTGTAATATTTCATGGCAAAATTCCAAAGTGTGAAAGTAAGGAAAGAAACACCATGTATCCCCGCTGCAAATGTGTGTTGTTGGGTAATAAAAACAAGCATGGCAGGGATGGTCGTAACGGTGATCGCCAGCGCCAGGATGCCATAATCAATTGGGCAGAGTCCGAGATGGTTCCCTTGGTAAAACAATAAGCGACCGCAGGTAGTTGAAAACCCGCACCGAACTTGAACGGTTTCAGGCGGAGGCATTCTGCCATCCGAATGACTCATTCTGCCATCCGAATGACGCCAGAATGAGTCCGCTTTTTTACTTTTATGTATTTGTTTCTGAGCGTAGCATTTTTACCTCAAAAGGCTCAAGGCTAATGCCGGGTTTGTCGGGTTCCGTCGGAATCAGCCTGTTCTCGTTGGTAAAATTCATCAGAAAGACAACATCCTTTTTGCCGTCACTGCGAACATGAACAGAAACACCTTCCGGTAATTCCTCAAATAGGGGCCGAATCCCCGCCTCCGTTGTCAGATGACGGTAAAAATCATCAAGAAAATCCTCCCCAGTACGCGCCGCAATGAAATAGGCCCGCCCTTTCCCCCGACGATGTACCGTCAATGCAGGACTTCCCGCATAAAAATCACTGCCGTAAACACCAAGAACCTCTGCGCCCTCTCTATGGACAAGCTCACAAAGATCAAACGCCCGATACGTTCTGCCATCCCACTCAATGGAGTTTGTTTCTCCGGGGTACAAAGCGTCAATTTCTTCACACCGGATGCCTAAGGTCTTTTTAAGGGAGCCGGGAAAACCATCCAGAAAAGTCAGGGCGCTCTCGTTTACATAACCAGTAACGTAGGTGGCAACAAAGATGCCGCCATTCTGGACAAACTCATCAATTCGTTCCGCTGCTCCTTCCCGCAGCATGTACAGCATTGGAGCAATCACGAGACGGTATTTCTCCAAGGTCTGCTGGGAATCAATAATATCCAGGGCAATACCCCGTTTCCAAAACGCGCGGTAATGGTCAATCAGCGTTTCTCCATAGGCGGTTTTTTCCTGTAAAAGTCCCTTGAGGTCTTCCAGCGCCCAGCGTACCTGATAATCGTGGATTAACGCTGTTTCTACTGGCGTGTCCATTCCTACCAGATCATCAAGGCCCTTCAAACATTCGCCTAGATCAGCAACTTCGCGGAAAACACGGGTGTTTTCACCGCCAAAGTGATCGACTACTGCGCCGTGATATTGCTCAGGCCCTCCGCGGCTCTTGCGGAACTGGAAATACTGAACCGTGTCCGCGCCGTGAGCCAGCGCATGGAGCGATTGGAGCTTATGGAGACCTGGTCGATGGAGCTTTGCAACAGGACGCCAGTTCGTGGCAGATGGGCAGGACTCTATCAGCATGAAGGGTTTTCGTTTAAGCCCCCGCATCAGATCGTGATAATACGAGGTTCTGAGGCCGATCGTGCTGTTACCTTCCGCGCTGGTCCATTGAGGATAGGAATCCCATGAAGCCACATCAAGAACTTCGGCAAAGCGGGCGTAATCTATCCCGGTATAAGCAGCCATAAGGTTCGTGGTACAGGGAATATCTGGGGTAATTGCTTTGAGGGGCGCGGTTTCATTCAGATAAAAGTCAATAAACTGTTCGGTGGTAAAACGACGCCAGTCCAGTCTAAGCCCGTTGTGGCCTCCGTTGCCAAGTTTGCCGGGGCTTTCAATCTGATCCCAATCAGTGATTGTGCTGCTCCAAAAAGCAGCCCACCATGCTTCGTTCAGGGCGTCCAGGGTTTTATACTTGTTTTTCAGGTATGTACGAAATTCGGCCTGGCAGAGGGGGCAATGGCATTCTCCCGAATATTCGTTGGAAATATGCCAAACCGCCAGAGCTGGATGTTCCTTATAACGCTGTGCTAACTGCTCGTTAATCGCCCTTGTTTTTTCCCGGTAGACAGGGGAGGAAAGGCAATGGTTATGCCGTTCTCCATGGACGTTCCGTAAGCGAGACTCGTTTACCCGCAGCACTTCAGGATACTTGCTGCTCATCCAGGCGGGCCGGGCGCCAGAGGGCGTACCCAAGACAGCGGCAATACGGTTCTCGGCCAGCATGTCCATGAGTTCATCAAGCCATGCAAAGTTGTACTGTCCTTCCGCTGGCTCAAGGGCGGTCCAAGAGAACATCCCCAGGGTCAGGGTATTGATTCCTGCCAGCTTTGCGAGCCGCATGTCCTCCTTCCAGATTGTATCCTTCCACTTTATCCATTGCTCAGGGTTGTAATCGCCTCCATGCAAGATATGAGGCATGTTCTTTACTATCGGCGGATACCGCATACTACACTCCTTTTAGTTTAGGTATGTTTTTATCAAGATTCATTTTAAGATAAGAATAGATTTTGTTTCTCTGAACGTCAATGACCTTTTCCGTAAAAACACTAGGACTTTTCCATACCTTTTTGTTTTCATATCCTTGATTCTCTTGTTCTTGTACCTAAAAGATGGTATCATCCTAGTATGAAAGTGATCGAACTGTTTTTGGAAGAAAAGGCTAGGAAGCTGATACACAGTTTTTCCCATTGTTTTAACGTACGCATCTCCATCTTCTCCGTTGATGTGCAGAAAAACTTGACCATGGGATTGGGATTCTATCCTCTCTGTCGTTATTGCAGATCTGTCAGAAGAAGACTCCAGTATGATCGTTGTTGTATTCGGATGGACCATGAGATGTGTCTTCGTTCTACAAATAGTTCGTCTCCTTTGGTTTATCCCTGCCATGCTGGTCTTGTAGATGCGGCATTTCCCATTAAGCTCAATGAGGAAGTTGTGGGGTATGCCATGATAGGTCAATTCAGAACTCAAGATACTATTCCTCCGTTCGTAATTCAGGACTGGGAAAAAAACGGATTTGATCCGGCTATTTTGAAAAAATCCTTTAATGAACGGCCCTTTTTTGATAAAACCTCAATGGAAGACATGCTTAATCTTTTTTCCATGCTTTGTGATTATATTGTTTCCAAGGGATATATCAGAACCAGTCAACTTCAATTGGATATTACTGCGGAAGTCTTACGCTGGATTGAAAACCATATCTCAGTCCCTATTTTGTTTCGGGAATTGGCAAACCATTTAGGTTATAGCCAATCAACGATATTAAACGCCCTTAAGACAAAGCTGCACACGAATTTCAAACAGCTTTGTATACTCAAAAAAATTGAACGATTTGAAACAATTGTAAGCACTGATCCGCTCATCTCTATTGAAGCAGCAGCATTACAAGTTGGTTATCGTGATGTCTCCTATTTTTCTCGTTTGTATAAAGAGGTTCGTTCTACAACACCATCTTTATTTATTAAATCTCTCAGCAGTGATGGAAACCCTTGTTCGGAACCTTGCCAACAACAGAGTGTTAGCGCGGTTTCCGAACAGGGCTTTAGCAATCAGCCATAGACAGCAATCATCACGCCTGCGGCAATGGCAGTGCCAATGACACCAGCCACGTTGGGGCCCATTGCGTGCATCAGCAGGAAGTTGCCCGGGTCGAACTCAAGGCCGACGCGGTTTGAGACACGCGCTGCCATTGGCACTGCAGAGACGCCAGCGGAACCAATGAGCGGGTTGATCTTTTCCTTGAGGAAGAGGTTCATCAGCTTGGCAACACAGACACCAGCGCCGGTTGCGATACAGAAGGCGATAAGGCCGGTCGCCACAATGAGGAGCGATGACGGATTCAGGAATTTCTCCGGCGTCATCTGGCTGCCAACGCCGAGCGACAGCATGATCGATACGATGTTCATCAGCTCGTTCTGGAGGGTCTTGGAAAGCCGATCAACGATGCCGATTTCCTTGATGAAGTTACCGAACATACAAGAGCCAATGAGCGGCGCTGATGGCGGCAGTAACAAAATCGCCAGCACAAATACCACGAGCGGGAATATCATCTTCTCAACCTTAGACACCTCCCGCAACTGGCGCATCTTGATCTTGCGCTCTTCCGGCGTGGTGAGCAGTTTCATGATAGGCGGCTGAATCAGCGGTACGAGCGCCATGTAGGAATAGGCTGCCACGGCCACTGTTGCCAGCAGGTGAGGGGCAAGTTTTGCCGCGATGTAGATGGTGGTGGGGCCGTCAGCGCCGCCGATGATGGCGACTGCGCACGCCTCTCTAAGATTAAAGTTCACGCCGGGGATTGCGTTCATAGCGGTAATGGCGAAGAGAGTGCCAAACACGCCGAACTGGGCAGCCGCGCCTAGAAGCGCTGTCTTAGGATTGGCAATAAGGGGTCCGAAGTCGGTCATTGCGCCAATGCCCATGAAGATAAGCAACGGGAAGAACTCGTTACCCACGCCGCCGTCATAGATAATCTTGAGGAAACCGGGGATGCCGTCTTCGGCCTCCCACATGTGGGCCATAGGGATATTGACGAAGATCGTGCCGAAGCCAATGGGAATGAGTAATATTGGCTCAAAGCCTTTGACTGCGCCCAAATACACGATGAGGAAACCCACTGCCAGCATGAGGAATTCCTGCCAGCCGTAAACAACGGTCGTTCCGCCGCTGGGGGTTTCCATTTCATTGACGTCGTTGAAGAATGCGAAAATACCGGTGGTCTCTGCGATGTTCCGGACAAAACTGGCAAAGGATATGGGCTTGATGTTCTCACTGCCCGGAATGATCCCTGTGCTTGAGGCGGATGGTGTTGTTGCCGCTGTTTGCGCCACTACCCTCGGCATGAAGGTAAACACAAATGCGCCGATCAGAATAGCGAAGCATATTTTCGTTACCCATATTGAGTCTCGTTTTTTGTTAAACATAGAATAGTCCTGTTATTAAAAGAAGAAGGTTGCCATTTTGTGTTACCAACGAAACAGCAACCCTCTCGACCGCTAGTTGATTTCAGCGATCGGCTGTTGGGCGGCAATCTGTGTACCAGTAGGGACGAGGAAGCGTACCTTACCGGCAGCAGTAGCTTTGATTTCCAGTTCCATCTTCATTGATTCGATGATGACGATGGTATCCCCGGGTACGACCTGTGTGCCTTCGCCGACATGGTGTTTGAGCAAAGTGCCTGCGACTGGCGCGAGAATGGCTGTGCCGCCTGTGGGTGCAGCGGGTGCGGCGGGTGCAGCGCTTACCTGAGCGGCAGGCGCGGCTGATACCGAGAACTCGCCTGTGGTGGGTTTCACGATAACGTTATAGTCAGCGCCATTCACGTTCACCACATACTTTGCCGGTTCATTAGACGCGGGCTTGGCGGCGGCTGGAGTCGGCGGCTTTACCGCGAATGAGGCGGGATCCACTGGCCCCTTTGCGCGGTCCCTGAAGAAGTTCGGCGCAACTTTGGGGAACATTGCATAGGTAAGGACATCTTCGACACTATTTGCGCCGACTGCCTTTGCCTCAGCCTCGATTTTGGCGAACTCGTTTGGGATGGTGTCAGCTGGACGCGCGGTAAGTACCGCGCTGTACTTGTTCTGAACAAGCGCTTTTTTCACCAGCTCTGGGTTTGCGGGCGCGGCAAGCGCTCCGTAACGGCCAGTTACCAGGTCAGCGGTTTCAGACGTGAGCTTCTCATAGCGCCCGAACAGTACGTTGAACACGGCCTGAGTGCCTACGATTTGACTGGTTGGAGTGACAAGGGGGATATAGCCGCAGTCTTTCTGGACAACCTGGATCTCCTTGAGTACCGCGTCGATCTTGTCAGAGGCGCCCTGTTCTTTGAGCTGGTTTTCGAGGTTTGACAGCATACCTCCGGGAACCTGCGATGCGAGGATACGGGTATCAGCGCCCAGGAAGCTGGACTCGAACTTTGCGTACTTCTTGCGGACATCGCGGAAGTAGGCGGCGATTTCGAGTAAGGCGATGATGTCAAGGCCTGTATCGTATTCAGTGCCTTTGAACGCTTCAACGATGGTTTCAGTGGGGCTGTGACTGGTTCCCATGGACATTGACGAGATAGTCGTATCCAGCAGTTCTGCCCCGGCCTCAGCCGACTTCACGAGGCTTGCAACTGAAAGGCCTGTGGTCGCGTGCGTATGAATCTCCACAGGAATGTTCACTTTTGCCTTGATCGCCTTAACCAAGGCATAGGCATCATAGGGCTTGAGCAAGCCGGACATATCCTTGATGCAGATGGAGTCCGCGCCAAATTTGGCGTAGGACTTGGCAAGTTCCGCATAGATTTCCTTGGTATGGTACGGCGTTGTTGCATAGGAAATGGCCATCTGGACGTGTTTACCGGTTTTCTTGGCAGCGTCAGCAGCGCGTTTGAGGTTACGCGGGTCATTACAGGCGTCGAAGATGCGGAAAACGCCAATGCCGTTTTCCGCTGCCTTTTCAACGAACTTGTCTACGACATCATCTGCATAGTGGCGATAGCCCAGCAGATTCTGTCCTCGCAGTAACATCATGATCGGGGTTTTTGGCAAGGCGGCTTTGAGCTTCCGCAGGCGCTCCCACGGGTCTTCGTTGAGGAAGCGGATACACGAGTCAAAGGTTGCCCCGCCCCAAGCTTCCAGCGCCCAGTACCCGATTTTGTCGAGCTTGCCGGCAATCGGCAGCATATCCGCTGTAACCATACGAGTAGCGAACAGTGATTGGTGCGCATCCCGCAACACCAAATCGGTAAGTTGAACTTTAGCCATGTTTATCTCCTTATAACTTTAACTATGGTCTTTTCGATAAGTGCTAACCGCGGCGCTGATAGCGGCGATTATTCCAGAATCTTGGTTGGCGACGACGCTCGCCCCTACGACAGCAGGCACTGGCAGCGGCGCTTTTGGCTTTGGCACTTCCGGCTCTTTATCCCAGCCCATGGCGTGAGCAACCTTCCCCAGGCCAGAGATCACCACAATAAGAATGATCAGAAAACCGAACACCACGCCCATTCCCAACAAGGTGAGTACCGTGCTCTGTTCAAACATCTCAGTAATGTTCATATATCCCCCTAGATAAATAATTAGATGGAGTATGCTGGATTGATAATTTTTTATCAAGTACCATATTGAACAGAGGTAAGATTTTATTACGCTTGATTTGTACGTTCATTCGCACATTCCACGTGTTTCAGCCTGTTGAAAAGAGATTGCATAACTTGTATGATAACAAGAATACTTTTTAAGGAGCTTAATCATGGAACACGCAGAGGGGGCTGACCAGCACGCCCCGCAAGGCTTATATCGAACGGCTGATGAGCATGATTCCTGCGGCATTGGGTTTGTCGCAGATATTAAGGGCCGGGCTTCCCACGACATTCTTCGCCGGGGACTTGAGGTTCTGGAGCGAATGGAACACCGGGGGGCGGAAAGTGCGGATAACAAAACTGGCGATGGGTCAGGGGTTCTTTTGCAGATACCCCATGATTTTTATAAAAAGCTGTGTACGCACGTTTCTGAACCCGGAACATATGGAACTGGCCTTCTCTTTTTCCCACAAGCAGAGGAACAACAGACCTTAATCACGGATAAAATCGCGGTGTTGGCAAAAGATAGCGGCTTCACACCGTTTTGGCGCGATGTACCCACCAATCGGGACGCGCTTGGAGATATTGCTGCCAGTGTGGAGCCGCTGATACGGCAACTCTTTTTGATACCAGCCGCGCCTGTGCTGAAGGCGGAGGAGTCAGGCATTGAGTTCCGGCTCTATGTGTTTAGAAAAAAGTTTGAACGCTTTGTTATGGGGCATGAGGCGCTCAAAGCAGCGCGTGTGTACTTTCCTTCGCTTTCGTCGCGGACCATTGTGTATAAGGGTATGTTGATGCCTGCACAACTGCGGCTATTTTACCCAGAACTCGAAGACAAGGCGCTTAAAACAGCGGTGGCCCTGATTCACTCGCGTTTCTCAACCAACACCTTTCCGAACTGGCCTCTTGCCCAGCCCTTCCGTCTGATTGCCCACAATGGCGAAATCAACACGATCAAGGGAAATCGTTTCTGGATGACGGCGCGTTCGGCACTGTTTCCGGCTGAATGGCAGGAACTGCTGCCCATCATTGAACCAGAGAAGAGCGATTCAACCAGCTTTGATAACGCGCTGGAACTGCTGGTGATGGCCGGGCGCAGCCTGCCTCACGCACTGATGATGCTGATTCCAGAGTCGTGGAACGATAAGAACAACATTCCGGCTGAACTCAAGGAATTTTACCAGTACCACGCCTGCATGATGGAACCCTGGGATGGGCCTGCGTCTATGGTGTTCTGCGATGGCCGCTATGTGGGCGGTACCCTGGACCGTAACGGACTGAGACCCTCACGGTACACCATCACAAAGGATAACCTGATTGTGATGGCGTCTGAAACCGGCGTACAGGACTTTAAGCCAGAAGAAGTGGTTTATAAGGGGCGTCTCCTGCCCGGAAAGCTCCTGCTTGTGGACCTGCTTGAAGGCCGTATCATCCCAGACTCTGAGGCAAAGCGCTCTGTGTACCAGAGTAAGCCCTTTGCTGAATGGACCAAGCGTATAATCACCCTGCCACAGGAGCTTGATGTATCTGACACGACTGGCGAGGTAGTCGTAACGCCAGATACACCGCTGTCAGCGCGGGAAACCCTGTTCATGGAACGTGCCGCTGGCTATACGCGGGAAGACCGCGAACGGCTTCTGATACCCATGATCGAGACTGGTCAGGAACCAACCAGTTCTATGGGAACTGATACCCCGCTCGCCGTGTTCTCTGACAAGAGCCAGCGGGTCTATGCTTATTTCAAGCAGGTCTTTGCTCAGGTTACCAATCCGCCGATTGACTCAATTCGCGAAGACCTGGTTATGACGCTGACGAGTTTTGTGGGGCCTCAGGGCGATCTGCTGGAGGAAACGCCAGAACACTGTCGCAGAATAAAAGTTCGACACCCGATTATGACGCGGGAAGACCTGCTAATCCTGCAAAACATCGCATCGCAGGAATTTAAGTCGCATACTCTGGATACCACGTTCTATGTGCCGTTGGTGAGAGGCACAGATACCGCTGCCACGTCCGCGCTGGAGCAGGCCCTCGACCGCTTGCTTACCGAGGCGAAGAAGGCGATTAACGATGGCGCGTCGTTGATCACGCTGTCTGACCGTGCATGTCTTGCGTCAGAAGCCGGACGCTGCGCGGTTCCAGCGCTGATGGCTGTGGGTGCGGTTCATCATGGGCTGATTAAAGCGGGATTGCGGATGAAAGCGTCGCTCATCGTGGAATCAGCCGAGCCGCGTGAGATTATGCACTTTGCCCTGCTTTTTGGTTATGGCGCTGATCTCATTGTGCCTTATGGATCCCTGGCTTCTATCAGGGCGCTCTGTCAGGGGCCAGACGCCGGGCGAGTCGGGGACTTTGCCCACGCGAGAAAGTCTTATCTCAAGGGGCTTTCTAAGGCAATGCTCAAGGTTATGTCCAAGATGGGAACAAGTACGCTCCGTTCATACCGAGGGGCGCAGGTGTTTGAGGCCATTGGCCTGGGTCAAGCGGTTATAGATAAATGTTTCACCGGAACCCTCAGCCGTATTGGTGGCGCGGGTTTTGCGGAACTTGAGGCAGAGGCGCTTGCTGATTACCGGGTAGCGCGGAACGCCTGGTCGTGTATGGGCGACACACTGAGTGCGCCAGACTTCCTGCTCCCTGGCGTGGGACAGTACCGCTGGCGCAAACTGGGTGAAAAACACGCATGGAACCCAGAAACTATACACCTGCTCCAATGGGCAACCCGCGACAGCAATTATACCCGTTTCAAGCAGTTCTCCACTGCTGTCAACAGTCTTAACCAAAGCCCTCATGTGATTCGCGGCTTGCTGGACTTTGCTCCCGGCGCTGCGATTCCCATTGAAGAGGTGGAGCCTGTTGAGGAAATCATGAAACGCTTCACTACTGGCGCGATGTCCTTTGGGTCTATCTCACGGGAGGCGCATGAAACCATTGCCGCGGCATTGAACTCCATCAAAGGCAGGTCCAATTCTGGCGAGGGCGGCGAGAATCCAGAGCGGTTCCTTCAGCGAGCCGACGGAACATGGACACGGAGCGCTATTAAGCAGGTGGCATCAGGACGCTTTGGTGTAACCAGTGAATATCTGGCTAACGCCATTGAGTTACAGATAAAGATTGCTCAGGGGGCAAAGCCGGGCGAGGGCGGTCAGTTGCCCGGACATAAGGTTGATGTCAACATTGCCCGCACACGCTATTCAACGCCCGGAGTAACGCTCATTAGTCCGCCGCCGCATCACGACATCTATTCTATAGAAGATTTGGCTGAGCTTATCTTCGACCTCAAGAACGCTAACCCGCAGGCGCGGATCAGCGTGAAGCTGGTGTCAGAGAGCGGCGTGGGTACAGTGGCCGCTGGTGTGGCAAAAGCTCACGCCGACAATATCCTCATTTCTGGCTATGACGGCGGCACAGGCGCAAGCCCACAGTCAAGCATACGACACGCGGGCTTGCCCTGGGAAATCGGCCTTGCCGAGACCCATCAAGTGCTCGTGCAAAACGGACTGCGCGGGCGGATCCGCCTTATGACTGATGGCCAACTGAAAACCGGACGCGACATCGTGATTGCTGGTATGCTCGGGGCTGAGGAGTTCGGCTTTGGCACATCAGCGCTCATTGTGTTAGGCTGTGTTATGATGCGAAAGTGCCACGAAAACACCTGTCCTATGGGTGTAGCCACTCAAGACCCCACACTCAGAACCCGCTTCACTGGCAAAAGCGATCACCTGATCACCTTTTTCAGGTTTATAGCCCAAGAAACGCGGGAAATCATGGGGTCCCTAGGGTTCCGCCATTTCCACGAACTCATCGGCAGGGCAGATATGCTGGTTCAGCGCACGAGCGATAAGCCAAAGTCAGCCCATATCGACCTAAGTCCCCTGCTCTTCAAGGCGGAATGTTCGCCGAACATCCCCAATGGGCAAAGCCTGTACTGTACCCAAGAACAAATTCACAAGATCAACAACGTGCTTGATCGCACACTCATTGACAAGTGTCTGCCCGCTATGGATAAAAAGATTCCACTGGCGCTCCGCTTCCCGATTCACAACACTGACCGTGCTGTTGGCGCAATGCTCTCCTATGAAGTGAGCAAGCGCTATGGCAGTCAGGGCCTGCCGGAAAACTTCATCACCGTTGACTTCACCGGTTCCGCTGGCCAGAGCTTCGGCGCTTTTCTTGCAAAGGGTATTACCTTCCGTCTTGCCGGAGATACGAATGACTATCTGGGTAAGGGACTTTCCGGCGGACGCATTGTGGTTTCCCCGCCCCACGGTTCCACGTTCAAGAGCAATGAGAACATCATTGTGGGTAACACCGTGCTGTATGGCGCAACCTCTGGCGAACTCTATGCCGCAGGTGTTGCGGGCGAGCGCTTCTGTGTACGGAACTCCGGCGCGGTCGCTGTTGTTGAAGGCGCTGGGGATCACTGTGCTGAGTACATGACTGGCGGCAGGCTCATTGTACTGGGCAAGGTTGGCCGCAACTTCGCTGCTGGTATGTCCGGCGGTATTGCCTATACCCTTGACCTGGACGGTAACTTCACATTCTTCCTTAATAAAGGCATGGTGGAGCTATCTGACCTTGACAACGAGGAAGACGCAAACTTTGTTAAAAGCACATTGGCACGGCACCTGTACTGGACAGGCTCGGCGTATGCCCAAGCCATCTACGACGCTTGGGATACCTACCGACCTAAGTTCATTAAGGTACTGCCGGTAGAATACAAACGGGCGCTTCAGCAAATGAAGCTGGCAGAACTGGACCGGAAGCTCTATGAGATCCGGGAAAAACAAGAACTAACGGAGAAAAACTAATGGGGTCGCCAAGAGGATTTCTGGAAATACCACGGCAGCTTGTGGATTATCGCCCCGTGGAAGAACGGCTTAATGATTACAGCGAGGTGGAACTCACGCTGACTGACGAAGAGCGCCGCGCTCAGGCAGCGCGGTGTATGGACTGCGGCGTGCCTTTCTGTCACTGGGCCTGTCCTATCTCAAACACCATGCCGGAATGGCAGGATCGGGTCTATCGAGGAGACTGGGCAGGCGCGT
This sequence comes from Treponema sp., assembly GCA_031267685.1. Lineage (GTDB taxonomy): Bacteria > Spirochaetota > Spirochaetia > Treponematales > Breznakiellaceae > JAIRMT01. The sequence continues at coordinate 1,618 of JAIRYV010000011.1, read as the reverse complement.
GGGCGCTTCTTGAGGAACGCAACCCGTTCCCGGAGTTCACGGGGCGGGTTTGCCCCGCGCTCTGCGAGGCGTCCTGTATACTCGGCGTGAACGACGAGCCTGTTACCATCAGGCAAAACGAGCTTGCGGTTATTGAAAAGGCGTTTGAGCTGGGCATTGTAAAACCGCGCCCGCCAAAAACGCGCAACGGCAAGAAAGTCGCCATTGTGGGCGCTGGACCTGCCGGGCTTTCAGCCGCCTACTTCCTCAATCGCGCTGGTTTTTCAATAACAGTCTATGAGGCAGACCGCAAACTCGGCGGCTACCTGCGCTACGGTATCCCTGACTTTAAGTTTGACAAGAGCTTTTTGGACCGCCGGATTGCGCTTATGGGCGAAGAGGGCGTTATCTTCAAGACCAATGCCTGTGTTGGCTCAGCCCGTTACGGTTTTGGCGTGGTGGATAATACTGATACCGAGCTTATCAATGCCAAGCAACTGGAGTCTGCGTTTGACCTTGTCTTATTAACCATTGGCGCACGAGAACCCCGTGACATCAATGTTCCGGGACGCGAGAACGCTGGCATTGTACAGGCGCTTGATTACCTTGCCAGGCAGAACCGCGTCGTTGCTGGCGAAGCCCACGGGTCTGACCAAGGCGGCATCATCGCCTTTGGCAAGCGTGTAGTAGTCATTGGTGGTGGCGATACTGGCTCAGACTGCGTCGGCACTGCCAATCGCCAAGGCGCTTTGCGGGTATCCCAAATTGAGGTCTTACCCAAACCGCCGCTCCATCGTCCACCCGAAGAACCCTGGCCCCTCTGGCCCAAGGTCTTAAAGACCTCAAGTTCACACCTCGAAGGCGGTGAGCGTTTCTGGTCTATCAACACCAAAGCCTTTATTGGCCGCAATGGAAACGTGGAAGCCATCCATGCCTGCCGTGTTGAGTGGACCCAGAAGGATGGCCGCTGGTTAATGAGCGAAGTTCCTGGGTCTGATTTCGAGATTGGCGCTGACCTCGTGCTGCTGGCAATGGGCTTTACCCACGTTGTGCAGGACGGCATTGTTGCGGACCTCATGCTTGAAACCGATGAGCGCGGCAACATCCGCACGCGCGGCAGTTTTCACACATCGAGTCCAAAGGTCTGGGCTGCTGGCGACTCCCGCAATGGCGCCAGTCTGGTAGTTCGCGCCATTGCTGACGGACGCAGCGCTGCTGAAGCGATCATCAAAACGCTCTAGTGTTTTTTTAGAAAGGAAAGTGCGTCCGGCAATGCTCAATTCAGCATTGCCGGACGTGCTTTCCTGCAGTATATGTTCCGTTTATGGGCGTTCTGTTCCACGATTTTCTTGCCACTGCGCTTACGGTTACTCTTGTTCCAGGACGTAGTATATGCCCACTTAGAATTCAAAAAAAATCTAAAATTGCTTGACACTTTTCTTATGGGATGATATAATTCTAGTCATGGATTTGAGGAAACATCAGATGTCCCAAAAACCATCTGGCTGCTTATTGTTTAACTTCTCCCGGCTCCCGGCTCCCGGCTCCCGGCTCCCGGCTCCCGGCTCCCGGCTCCCGGCTCCCGGCTCCCGGCTCCCGGCTCCCGGCTCCCGGCTCCCGGCTCCCGGCTCCCGGCTCC
>JAIRYV010000010.1 GCA_031267685.1 Treponema sp. | reverse complement strand
GGAGCCGGGAGCCGGGAGCCGGGAGCCGGGAGCCGGGAGCCGGGAGCCGGGAGCCGGGAGCCGGGAGCCGGGAGCCGGGAGCCGGGAGCCGGGAGCCGGGAGCCGGGAGCCGGGAGGAGTTAAACTGTAAATAACCAGATGTCCTTTTAGACATCTAGCATTTTTCAAACCCATAAGAAAACTATATCATGCCATAAGAAAAAGGTCAAGCGGTTTAAGAAATTTTTTGAATTCCGAGAGGGCATATACTAACGGGTGAAGCTCGCATCGAGTATGACAGATTAGATTGCGCCGCTTGATCCACAAGGCGACTACAGGAACGTTATGCCACAGGCCGGGTCACGCTGGAACAGACAAAGCGCGAAACACTACCTGACGAAGCCGCCCCTTGATGGGGAGGAACTACTGCACTAGGGTACTTGACATCAGATGGTCTCATGTATATGCTTTTTTACGTGGCAAGGTAATGATGAAAAGGTAATGATGAAATTTGAACTGGGAAAAAGCTGAAAAATGCAGGACGGACTATCACTCGTGGCAGAGTGCATGATCAGGTAAGCAATCCCCAAAAACCAGGCGTTAAGATTCTCATACCCCGTCATACCGGCGATATACTCAAAGGTACGGTAAATCAATTCTGAAAGATGCAGACCTTGCATAAGGCGCGGTTTTCAAGGGAGGGCAGACAATGAAATATGTATATCCGGCAATCTTTACATCCGAAGATGGGTATACTCTGGTGAGAGTTCCTGATTTACCTGGGTTACATACGTTTGGTTCTGATGTCGCTGACGCGCTGTATATGGCGCAAGACGCCATCTCAACGTGGCTGTGGGATGCGGAAAACAAACATGAACTTATACCTCAAGCCACAAGTCAGGAAGCTCTGACAAAACGTCTTGAACAACCTGAGCAGTTTGTAAATCGTATTGCCGCTGATACTGATGAGTATCGCTGGCAGAATGATACCCGCACAGTGAAGAAAACAGTAGCCATTCCCGCGCGGCTTAAACATCAGGCGGAGCTGGCAAACGCGCCGTTTTCCCAGATACTGCAAGAGGGGGACTCAAGGAGTATCTGAGAAATGTCAGATGAGCAGACAGGGATTCAGCCTCCAGACCATATGTTAGGAAGCTATAGAACAACGCGGCAATGTTCAGCAAACGCGATACCTTTGGTCGAAAGATGCCCGCGCCCTGTTGCCATTGTGGGCAAAGCTGTATATATTTCTGATAACTCATTTTAAGGAGAATGTTGTGCTAGAAACACGGATACAGAAAGCGCTTGAAGAGGTTCGTCCTTCCCTTCAGGCTGATGGTGGGGACGTGGAGTTTGTCTCGGTTGCCGAAGACGGGACGGTTTCACTCAGACTTACTGGACACTGTGGCGATTGCCCTATGTCTCAAATGACGTTGAAAATGGGAATTGAGAGCTTCTTGAAGAAGGAGATTCCTGAAGTCAGCGCTGTTGTCGGTGTGTAAAAAAAACCGTAACCGGGAGGAGGAGAACCGGTTACGGTATAACGGGAAATCATTTTTAGGGGGGAGCGTTGTAGCGGACGCTTCCTTTTTATTATTGAAACAGTACTTGAGACTTTTGGTTACACTATTCAGCAGAACTTCTCTAAGTAGTACATTGTCGCATAGCAGTTTCACAACGTTATACCTGCTGACAAGTTGCTTATGGGCTTGAAAATAGTTGCAAACATTACTATATTTTAACAATTAACGCGGTTATTAACGCTTTGGTTAAAGCGTATCACAAAGGAGAAATAAATGGGCATCGACATTACCAAGATGCGAAATATTGGAATCAGCGCGCATATTGATTCAGGTAAGACAACGCTCTCTGAACGTATTTTATTTTATAGCAATAAGATACACGCCATCCACGAAGTTCGGGGAAAGGATGGGGTTGGCGCGACCATGGACCACATGGAACTTGAACGGGAACGGGGCATCACGATTCAGTCAGCGGCGACGCAGGTTACTTGGAAGGATCACCCGATCAACCTCATTGATACACCCGGACACGTTGACTTTACCATTGAGGTGGAGCGTTCGCTGCGGGTGTTGGACGGAGCAATCCTCGTGTTGTGTGCGGTTGGCGGGGTTCAGTCCCAGTCCATCACGGTAGACCGACAACTCAAGCGCTACCATGTACCGCGTATCGCGTTTGTGAACAAGTGCGACCGTACTGGCGCGAACCCCTTCAAGGTGAAGATACAGCTCCGCGAAAAGTTGGGGCTGAACGCGGTTATGATACAGATTCCCATCGGGCTAGAGGATAAGCTCGAAGGCGTTGTTGACCTCATCACCATGAAAGCCGTGTACTTTGACAAGGAACAGGGAATCGAGATTCGCTATGCAGAGATACCGGCGTACCTCAAGGCTGATGCGGATAAGTACCGCGAGGAGATGCTGGACGCCGTGTCTCTGTTCAGTGATGAACTGATGGAACTGATTATGAACGGCGATGAAATCCCCGAAGACCTCATCAGGGTGGCGATTCGTAAAGGCACTTTGGCTGAGCAGTTTGTACCGATGATGGTCGGCTCGGCGTACAAGAACAAAGGCATACAAACCTTGTTGGATGCGGTGAACTACTATCTCCCCAACCCCACTGAGGTGAAGAACTATGCGCTGAACCTCGACAAGGATGAGGAGCAGGTTGAGCTTTCCGCTGACGAGAAAAGCCCCACTGTGGCGCTTGGCTTCAAGCTGGAAGACGGTCAGTATGGCCAGCTTACCTATGTCCGTATCTATCAGGGGGCGCTCAGGAAGGGTGAGGAACTGGTGAACACCCGTGCGCGCAAGCGTTTTAAGGTAGGCCGGCTGGTGCGTATGCACTCGGATACTATGGAAGATATTAACGAGGGTTCACCAGGGGACATTGTGGCGCTTTTTGGCATTGAGTGTGCTTCTGGTGATACTTTCTGCGGTGGGGGTCTTAACTACGCCATGTCTTCAATGTTTGTGCCAGCGCCAGTCATATCGCTTGCCATCACGCCCAAGGACAAAAAGTCTTCAGACCAAATGTCAAAGGCGCTGAACCGCTTCACCAGAGAAGACCCTACGTTCCAGACTTACATTGATCCAGAGTCTAACCAGACCATCATCAAGGGTATGGGCGAGTTGCACCTTGAGGTCTACATTGAGCGGATGCGGCGGGAATATAAGTGCGAGGTGGAAACCGATCCGCCGCAGGTCGCGTACCGTGAGGCCATCACGACGCGGGCTGCGTTTAACTACACCCACAAGAAGCAGACTGGCGGTTCCGGGCAGTATGGCCGCGTTGCCGGCTATATGGAGCCTTACGCGGATGGCGATTACGAGTTTGTGGACATGATTAAGGGTGGAACGATTCCCTCGGAGTATATTCCAAGCTGCGACAAGGGCTTTAAGCAGGCTATACAGAAGGGCAGTCTCATTGGTTTCCCCATTGTCAATGTCCGCTGTGTGATCAACGATGGCCAGTCTCACCCGGTAGATTCCTCGGACATCGCGTTTCAGCTTGCTGCCATTGGTGCGTTCCGTGAAGCCTATCACAAGGCCAAACCCTGCATCCTTGAACCTATCATGAAGGTTTCGGTGGAAGGTCCCACTGAATTTCAGGGCAACATTTATGCTTCTATCAACCAGCGTCGTGGTATAATCACTGCGTCAACTGAGGACGGAAGTTTTTCCCGTGTGGAAGCTGAAGTGCCTTTGAGCGAGATGTTCGGTTACTCAACGGCTCTTCGTGGCATGACCCAGGGTAAGGCGGAGTTCTCCATGGAGTTTGAGCGCTATGGTAAGGTTCCGTCGAGTAAATCCGACGACCTGGTTAAAGCGTATGAGGAAAAGCGAAAGAAGGAACAGGGACGCTAAGTCTCTCATCAAGATTCTTTAGGAGAAAAGCATGATAACAGATGAAATTGTGCAACGAAGTCCAGTTCGCATTTTTGAGAAGTCCATTCAGGGTGGGCTACGGTCCGGCGAAATTGGCATCATCGCCTCGTCGAGTGGCATTGGCAAAACATCCGTGCTAGTACAGCTTGCCTTGGACAAGCTCTTGCAGGGGAAAAAGGTCATTCACGTTTCCTTTACCCAGCATACGGACTATGTCATCTCATGGTACGAAAACATCTTTGAGGAGCTCTTTAAAAAGCGTAACACCGTTGACATCAAAGACCTCAGAGGCAAGCTGGTGAAGAACCGCGTGTTGATGAACTTTAACCAGGAGGGCGTTACCAGCGAGCAGATAAACCGGAGTCTGAGGGCCATGATCATTGAGGGTGGCTTCAAAGCCGAGTCAATCATCGTTGACGGCCTTGACTTTTCCCATGCTGACCGCGCTCGTTTCGTCGAGACTCGAGACTTTGCCGCTGGGCTGGGCTTGAGCGTCTGGTACAGTTGTAACCTTCAGGGCAGGGAACCGCAGTATGACAAACAGCGGCTTCCCCTCATTGTCAAGGATTATGTAGATCTGCTGGACGTGGTTATCACACTGGAACCAAAGCCGGATCACATCGCGCTCATGGTATCCAAAGACCACGATGTCTATAACCCGCAGGCTCCAGCTTTGCGCCTTGACCATCGCACCTTGCTGATACTGGAAGGCTAAGACCCTTAACAAAACGCAAGCGGCTCGTGTGAGCCGCTTTTTAATGCTTCTCAACATCCCAAAAACGTGCTACACTCATGACATGAACGATATTAATGCTATTGAAACGCTTTTTGATAAGATTAAATATGCCCGCCATTGTGTGGCGCTCACTGGCGCTGGAGTGAGTACCCTGTCGGGCATACGGGACTTTCGAGGCAAAGACGGCTTGTATAAAGAAATGGACGCGGAAAAGATGTTCGACATTGACTACTTTGAGCAAGACCCGTCCTATTACTACAAGACCGCTGGTTCTTTTATATACAATGTTGATACAAAAGAGCCGTCTGTCGTGCATACTGGTCTTGCGGCGCTGGAACAACGCGGCTTGCTCAAGGCGATCATCACCCAGAACATTGATCTCTTGCACCAAAAGGGCGGCAGCAAGTGCGTCATTGAGATACACGGTTCGCCTAAGATACACTACTGTCTACATTGCGCCGGCGTGCGTATGGGCTTTGAGGAAGTCAGCGCCATTGTGAAAGCCGGGGACTTACCGCGCTGTCCAAAGTGTGGGCGTGTGTTAAAGCCAGCCATCACTTTCTTTGGCGAAAGCCTGCCGGCGGACGCACTCCGCGATGCAGAGCGTGAGGCGTCAAAAGCCGACCTTATGCTGGTGCTGGGAACAAGCCTCACCGTGTACCCTGCTGCTGGTGTTCCCCAGATCACCATCAGGCATGGCGGTGAAATCGTCATTATTAACAACATGGAAACCCCGCTTGACCGCTATTCTCACCTGCGCTTTGAGGACTTGGGTGGGGTGTTTACCGGCTTGAGTAAACTGCTGGACGCCGAGCAATGATCTAATGACACTGATGCCAGCTAGTGCGAGAAACTGCTCCACGTCTTTGAATAAGTTGAAGCACCTTATACAGTATGTTGTACTTAATCGTCATTATAGTATTGCGTTTGCTTGCAATAAACTGTATAAATATACATAACAGATTTGGAAGTTTCCGGAGTCTTGGCTCCGAGAGACTATCATTTTCATTTTCAGGAGGAAAATGATGAAAGCAGTCAAACTGGCTTTTGTATCGGTCTTGTTGTTTGCGACAATTAATGTCTGGGCATCAGGAACAGCACAGTCGGGTACCACAAGTAGTGGCTCTGTCCGTATCCGCATGGCAACTGGTGGGAGCACTGGCACTTACTATGCCTTTGGCTCGGCAGTAGGGCAGATTTTGCAGGAAAAAACCGGCAATGCCATCACTATTCAGTCAACTGGCGCGTCTAAAGCGAACATTCAGCTTATCGCGGCGGGTGAAGTGGAGCTTGCCATAGTCCAGAACGATGTTATGGACTATGCCTACAGGGGTGTCGATCTCTTTAATGGCGAGGTTATACAGGATTTCCAGACCATGGCCGCGCTCTACGCTGAAGTTTGTCAGGTTGTTGCCAATCCAGCGGCGGGGATCACGAGTATCGCAGATCTCAAGGGCAAAAACGTATCGGTTGGCGATGCGGGAAGCGGTACCGAGTTTAACGCCCGCCAGATTCTCGAAGCATACGGTATCACCTTTGATGACATTGGCAAGCAGAACCTGAGCTTTGGTGCTTCAGCCGATGCCCTCAGAGACAACAAGATCGATGCCTTTTTCTGTGTAGCCGGCGCACCCACAACGGCTATTGTTGACCTCGCCATAGGTAAGCCCATCACCATCCTTGAGGTTGATGATGAACACGCCGCCGCCATCATTGCGAAGTACCCTTTCTACACCCAGTTTCCCATTTCTGCCGGGAGCTACAATGGAGCTCCGGCTGAGGTAAAGACGCTCGCAGTCAAGGCGACATTCATCGTAAGTAAGAAGCTGACGGAAGACACGGTGTACCAGCTTACGAAGAACCTCATTGAGAGCAAGGGCGCGATTACTGCGGCCCATGCCAAAGGTGCGGAGCTTTCCGCTGACTACGCGGTGAGCGGCATTTCGGTGCCATTCCATCCAGGCGCGGAAAAATATTTCCGTGAAATCGGCGCGATAAAGTAACGCGGTGTAACATTGAGCCATAGCGGTAAGGGGCGCGATTATGCAAAATGCGCAAAGAAATGCTTTTTTCTCGCACTCTGCGTGTCCTTTGCCGCTATTCTTCTGGTTACAAAACCACGCCTTGAACTACGCGACGCTGATTCCGGCAAGCGTTACGCAGCATGGCTCATACGAGACGGAGAAGAATTTTCCATAGAGTTCATCCATTCCGTCAACCAGAGTCCAGTGCGGGATACATTCTGCGTTGACGGACAGCTCATACAGCCCGTAGCCACGCGCTTTTTTGGCTTTGGTGCGGGTATGCAAACCAGCCTTGAACCAGGCCAGCACATGGAGCGGGACGGAGACGCGCTGATTATCACCGGCTTCACCCAAAGATTCCCGGCACTTAACTATATTGTAGGTACGGTCTCTGACCATGTACTTTACATTCAGGATGTGGTGATCAGTCTGCGCGATCTCTGCGGACAGAACGCCCACATCACCATTCAAGTTCAAAAATTTTAATCGTAGGAGAAAGCAATGGCAGGCGAAATACCTCCAGCATCAGGCGAAAAACTCATCGGCGAAGCGTACAACGCACAGGAAGCCGAACAGCTCATCGCAAAATTCGACCGCGAATCAAACGTGCGTCGCTTTTCTGGTATCCCCGGCATCATCGTAAAGATACTACTCCTCATCTTTACGGCGTATGTGTTCTGGGTAACGCTCATTGTCTCGTTACCCGAACAGGTGCGACGAAGCGCCTTTCTCGGCATACTCGTGTTCATCGGCTACATACTCTATCCAGTACGGCAGGGCCTTACGAGCCATGAAAACCACGTTGCGTGGTATGACATCGTACTGGGAACCCTGGGCGCTATAAGTTTCTTCTATTATGTAGTAAACTTTCAGGCAGTCATAAACCGCGCTATACTGCTCCAGCCTCTAGATATCGCCATGGGCGTTATAGGCATCATCATACTCGCTGAACTTTGCCGCCGGGTTGTGGGCCTCCCGATCCTCTTCGTGGCAGGCGGCTTCATCACCTATGCCTTCATTACTGGCTTTTCGCTCAAGCGCGTTATACACCAGCTTTTTTACACAACGGACGGCATCATCGGTACACCTATCGGAGTATGCTCAACCTTTATTGTCTTGTTCATCTTCCTTGCGTCGTTTCTCGAAAAGTCAGGTGTAGCGTCCTTCTTCATAGACCTCGCCAACTCTGTGGCAGGTTTTGCCTCTGGCGGTCCAGCCAAGGTCGCGGTCATTGCCAGCGCTCTTGAAGGTATGTACTCAGGCAGTTCCGTAGCGAACACTGTTGGTTCAGGCAGCGTTACCATTCCGATTATGAAGAAAATTGGCTACAAACCCGAGTTCGCCGCTGCAGTCGAAGCCGCAGCTTCAACCGGTGGACAAATCATGCCGCCCATTATGGGCGCGGCAGCCTTTCTTATGGCCGAGCTTACCAACATCCCCTATCCGATCATTGCCGTTTCCGCAATACTCCCTGCCATACTCTACTTCACCGGCATCTTCCTGATGATTCATTTTGAAGCTAAAAAGCTCGGCCTCAAAGGACTTCCCCGAGAGTCCATCCCGAAATTCAGAACACTTGTTGTCAAAGGCTACCTCTTTCTCCCAGTGGTTACCCTTGTTGGCCTGATGAGCATAGGTTTCACCCCGGCTTATGCCGCGTGCTTTGCCATACTCACGGCCATACTCGTCAGCATGATACACAAAGAGACCCGCTTCACTCCCGCGACCTTTGTTGATGCGCTCACAGGCGGGGCGCGCAACACCATAGGCGTGGCCATGGCCTGTGCCTTGGCCGGCGTAGTTATTGGCATAGTCTCACTCTCCGGTCTGGGCCAGGTACTCATCTCCCTGCTCCTTACCGTAGCGAACAATAGCCTCTTCCTTGCCCTTTTCCTCACGATGATCGCCTGTCTCATTCTCGGTATGGGCATCCCGACCACTGCCAACTATGTAATCATGGCAACGATAACCGCGCCGATAGTGGTACGCATGGGTGTTCCGGTCTTGGCTGCACACATGTTTGTATTCTACTTTGGCATCGTCGCCGACATCACGCCGCCAGTGGCGCTTGCGGCCTACGCTGGTGCAGCCATAGCTCACTCAAACCCCATCAAGACTGGCGTTACAGCCACGCGCCTTGCCATCACCGCTTTTATCGTCCCGTACATCTTTGTGTTCAGCCCATCCATGCTGTTCATTGATACCACGCCGATACAGGTCATCCAGATCGTGATAAGCTCCTGTCTCGGTATGTTCGGCCTTGCCGCTGGAATTGAAGGCTATATGTTCAGGCGCATGCCCGTCTTTGAGCGTCTCATGACAATAGGCGGTGGACTCTGCCTCATCGACCCTGGTCTGATAACCGACATTATCGGCTTCAGCCTTATCGCGACGGTAATTGTGTTACAGCTCATCGCTCGCAACAAGGATGTAGTAGACTCGGTTACAGAGGAAGACCGCAAGTCCATGAGCGGCAAGATCCCGTAAGAGCAGCGGCGCGGGGGCGTGGCTCCCGCGCTTTATATGGGTAGGCCGAGTGTGGTAGACTAAAATCATATTGTTTGATTTAGTAAGAGGAAAATATGACTTGGTTTGAGTTTAGTCAAAAATTTGTGGAGATACGGGAAATGGGGTATATCAAGTCGCACAGAAAATGACTGACTGGAATTGGTTATACCTTAGAAACATTGCTAGGAATCGTGGAAAATAATGACGCGCATCCAGGTTCGGCATTGATTACGCATGAAAAATAGATAGTATGTTAACGGGCTGCACAAAGGCAAAAGCAATGGACTTGTTCGACAACCTCTGAAATGATAGAATAAAGCATGGAACAAAGACACATCAACCTAGTAATCATGGATACATGAGCCTAGTAATCGTGGACGCGTTAGCCTAGTAATCATGGACACATCAACCTAGTAATCATGGACACATCAACCTAGTAATCATGGACACATGAGCCTAGTAATCGTGGACGCGTGAACTTAGTAATCGTAGACGCGTGAACTTAGTAATCGTGGACACATGAGCCTAGTAATCGTAGACGCGTGAACTTAGTAATCATGGACACATGAGCCTAGTAATCGTGGACGCGTGAAGCTTATTACTTTCCCCCAGGAATCAATTCCAGTGAACAGATGAAATCCATTCTCCAAAAAGAATATGACAGATAGCATGAAAAGGGCAGTGCCCACGATTTCAAGCTGTATAAGGATAGTATAGAGAAGGAGGTTGATGAATCAATACTGATACAGCTAGATACCGAAAAAATCGAGTAAGAACTATAAACTGAACGAGTGTGAAAAAGCATATAACAAACGGCTTACCGGGAACAGGGTGTCCATTGAGCATATCAACGCAAAAATCAAGACATTCAAGATTATGGCATATCTATACCGGAATCATTGCAGAAAACATCACCTGAGAATCTCGCTCATCTGCAGTATTATTAACTTTGAATTAGGTATGTAACTAGGTTATCGAACAAGTCTAATATAAGAATAGGAATTATTTCTAATTATATTGCACAAATAGAAAAGGTTGTACGAATATATTGTTGTTTCTAAAAAAATATCGTAAACGCTAGAGTCTGCCATAATATAACTCTGCAAACATAATCCCTACCTGTTCTCGGAGCGCAGTTGCCGGTAGGGATTGCGACGCTGCTTGAGGTACGCCTGATACATAGCGCTCGAATTGTAATAGCCGTCGAGGTTCTTGAACGATGACGCTTCGTCGCAACGGTATAGCTCAAGGAGCGTGGGGAAAAGCGGCGACTCCAGAATGTCTTTCATGCGGGTCAGGGGCAGGCGTTTCAGCGCTGCCGGCATCATGTGATGCCGTACCAGAAAACACACATCGTTGATGACGCCTGGGTCAAAGTCAAGGCGACACAAAAAGGCGCGAACCGTGCGGACTCCGAGCTCCGCGTGTCCTTCAAACTTATGCCCACCAGACGCGACGGCAAACGGCTTACCCGTGTCGTGTAAGAGAAGCGCGAGTGAGAGGCGCAGATCAGGGGTTTTCCGGTAACGAAAGGTTTCAAGGGTATGGCGCCAACCATTGCCTTCAGGGTGGAACTCCTTTGAGTGGTCAACGTTATTCAGCGCAGCAAGTTCCGGCCAGTATTTCGTAATGAAACCTCCGACGTTGAGCAGTTCTAGCCCCAGGTCCGGGCGCACTGAGAGGAGCAGGCTTATGAGCAAGGTTCGCTGTTCCTCGACACAGGGTGCTATGCCGGCGCTCAGCTCCAGTGCAGCGCTGACAATGGGCTTGATCACCGGCGCGGTGTCCTTGCCGCTGTAGCGGGCGAGTACAAGCGCGGCATCCATAAGGGCGCGGGTAGCGTCAGTGGCGAGGTTTGGGGATAGCAGGTCCCTGACAAGGCAGGCAGCGTCTGCACTACGGACCCCATTAGCGCTGTCCCGTAGCTCTCGGAGGCGTGGATACACTTCAGCCGGATCGTGGAAGCACTTTGTTTTCATGTCCTGACTGAACAGGAGCAGAGGATATGACGGTGCTTCATAGATACCAGCGTCAATACAGCGAAAGTAAAAGGTCTGCCCATCAGCGTCGAGAGCAGCATCCGCAAAGTCCGCCCCGGGAAAGCGCAAGTTTTCAAAGAGACGAGCCAGTACAGCAATGTCAGCGTCGCTCACGAGCCACTGGAAGGGCAGAGCGGGATACCTCAGATAGCGGTCAATAGCGCTGAAGGCGCGAAGGCTCAGTGAATAGCCTTTCATTATGATAGTATCAATAATTTCGCTATTTGACATAGCGCCTCCTTCCGCCTGAAGCATTAGAACCAAGCTAGATTCAAGATAGTACAAAGTATATACAAAGATCAGCGTTTGATATATCATAACAACATGGAACATGAATTGTGGGTTATGTCGTTCAATGTACGGACAGACACAAGCTACGACAAGGAACTCCAGTGGCAGTACCGACGGGACGTGGTTGCGTGGGTTATTGATGGGATAGACATCGCGGGTTTGCAGGAGGTGCAGTTTAATCAACTTGCTGACCTGCGCTCCTGTCTTGGCAACTATCACTACATCGGCGTTGGACGGGACGATGGCAGGGAAGCTGGTGAGTTCTGCCCGATCTTCTACCGGAAAGACCGCTTCACGGTCCGCCACTCGGGCCACTTCTGGTTAAGCGCAACCCCTGACACGCCCGGTTCCAAAGGCTGGGATGGCGGCTGTGTGCGGATAGCGACTTGGGGCGTGTTTAACGATCATAGTAATCAAAGAGACGTATTATTTCTCAACACTCATCTGGATCATGCTGGTGCTGAGGCGCAGAGAGAGGGCGGCTTGCTACTCGCTGAACGACTCGGCGCGTTGAGCGCTCAATTCAGCAGCCTACCCGTCATCGTAAGCGGCGATTTTAACCTTGAGCCTGACAGCCCGGTTATTCGGCGCTTGCTGAATCCCACCAACCCACTGCCGTTGCTGGACACGCGGGAAAGCGCCTCGCGCAAAGAAAACGTCGGTGGCACATACCATAACTTTGGCGCCCTTGCCACAAGTGAGCGCCTCCTCATCGACTACATCTTCGTAAGCCAGAACATCCAGACTCTTGAATACCGTATGTTGTCCGACAAGTACAACGGCGTGATTTATTCAGATCACGCCGCAATAACAGCTTGCGTTTTACTGAATATTCCTATATCAAGGAAGTCGGCTTAGCAGGTTCTAAGGCTCACGGAAAAATATATGCTGAATCTACCAGTAACGCGGAACGCATCATCAACAAATGGATAGAGACCATCTTGCCTTTAGGACCTCGCCAACAGGAGATTTTGTATACTTGAAGCGTCCCGCACAGCGTAGCCCCGCACGACCGTGCAGCACAGCTACGCCGTTGTTCTTTCACCAAATGAGAAAATCCTTTCCCAAAAGACGCAACACCGCTTCGGTAAAAAAATAGTCTCCGTAGATGATGGGAACTTCTGTGTCCTGATCCCCGCCATGATACGCGGCAGTGCCTTTGCCCATAATGCCGTCCCGGTCAATATCCCAGTCTGCAAAGGCTTCTTCACAGGTACGGAGCAGTTTGAGCGCAGCCACTATGTACAGGGACTTCTCATGCTCCCCCACATGTAACGCGATCTCCAGAAACCCGCAGGCGCTGATCATCGCGACAGTGGAATCGTACTTGAGCGGTTCCGTCGGAGACCGGAAATCTACCACAGGAAGCCAGTCGTTTTGAGCAAAGTTGGCGATCACGTAATGGGCGCTTCGTTTCGCGGCATCAAGATATGCCTGCTTCCCCGTGTGATGATAGCTTAACGCAAAGCCATACACCGCCCAGCTCTGACCCCGACTCCAGGAAGAACCAGGGGCAAAGCCCTGACCTGCCGGGGTTTCAAGACATTCCCCACTTTGAGGATCAAGAATCGCTATATGGTTACTACTACCATCAGGTCGAAGGAGTATGTTCATCGCAGTATCAGCATGACGTTGCGCGATATACGCAAACCGGGGATCGCCTGATTCTTTAGATGCCCAGTAGAGCAAGGGGATGTTCATCATGGTGTCGATGATGATCCAACCAGCGCGTTCGCCATTCCATGCCCGGATAAACTGCCCCGCTGGATTGTAACGGCCAGCCAGAAGATTAGCTGCGTGCAGACCGCGCCGACGGGAATCCTTGTTGGCGGTCAGCCGGTAATCGGCCACCGCTGTATGGAGCCACATAAAGCCCACATCGTGGTGTAGACCCTCATAGCCCTCCAACGCCGCATCAAAGCGTTTTTCCACAGACTCCGCATACTGCCGGTAGACTTCATCCTCAGAAGCGTGGTACATCTGCCAGAGCATTCCGGGCCAAAAACCATTAGTCCACCAATACATATCATTGGCGCCAATATCGTGATAATGGCCGTCACGAGGAATGTAGGGAATCCCATCTTGCACCCGGGAACATTCAGCCTTGAGTTTCACCTGGAGCTTTTCAAAAATCACCACGGCCCATGCTCTGTCTAACGCTGTAATTTGATAACTCATATCTATAACATCCTTATACTGAAACTTCACCAGATATATTACTGTACGTGCTTGCGATTGTAAAGCTATAACGCAAGCAGTAGTCTCCGCCTATTCGCCATTGCTAGACCAACTAGATCAGCCAACATCTGCCATGTGAACCATACCTTACATCATAATCCCCTGCCAACTGTCCGACTGCTTTCACAGAATACCTTCCACGTTTATACACGCATCATGCGCGGTGCATTTCATGCGACCGCCTATCCGTCATAGTATTCTTATAGTCTCACTTTCCACGTCCAAACATCACCACTCTTAAAGCCGGCTAAATTACGATTGGTTATATTGGAAAAATTAAAATACCAATATACTTCATTTACTGAAGCTGGTTCGCTACTATAAACACCGGTAGCGGCTAGTCTTCCATTATTGTAATAACTAAAACCCCAGCGTCCATACTGATCGGCTGCTATTTCCATTCGATCTCTGCCGCTATCAAAGGTAAACGTTGCCTCCGTATCATCAGAGGAAATATTGACTGACAATCGCTGTGTTTTGGTATCCACTTTCTCTGAATTCTTTTGCCGGGATACTATGGTTGCGTTAGGTGAGAATTTCTTACTATTTTGAGCAAAAACACCCAGCGTACCTATCGCCGTGAAAAGCACAAGAAAGATACTAAACGGTTTTCTCTTATCCATAAATAACTCCTTTCGTAGTTTATCCTCATTGCGGAGATGATTGAGACTGTCGGAAAATCCCTGTTTTTCCAAAAATGACTTTTCAGACAGCCTCGTTAAGCTCGTCATAGCGCATTAGGTTTAATTAGCGGTTTTAGTCCATGTTTCTCCATATCCATAGAATGATGTAGTACTACTAACCGTATAATATGCAGAAGCATAGAGTGAGCCCCGTGATACCTCCATGCTGGTTCCTGTTATTGAATAAGAAAATAGGGTCATTGAAGGTACCTTAAAACCACTCCCTGACGGCACGGACGTTACTATAATTGTACCGGCTGTTCCCTCTGAAATGAGGCTAATTCGATATGTTTGTCCCGCATAGGTACAAACATAGGTCCCAGTGGTTAGCCGTATCGTCGATGTACTGGTTCCATCGCCACTGGTTCCACCACCACTGGTTCCACCACCACTGGTTCCACCGCTGCTAGTGTAGCCACTGTCGCACCCCACCAGAGTCAAACTGAATAATAGTACCAATACTACCATTCCCAGCAAGATATTTCTGTTTGCCATTGTCTTCTCCTGTACTTTACTGTGATGTATATGAACCATGCCATATACACTTTCTTATTTCCGCGGCGGTTCCTGTAACCAACGGTTACGCTACCAGAACACCTTCCACGTTATACGCCTCTCATGCGCGTACCGCATATCCGTCATACCGTTATTGTTCCATAGGCGTCTCCTTTTTCCTTCATCCGCCCATTCCTCTACGGAATAAGCGCCAAAACCAGGCCCAAACAGAGAAGTCTGTGAAGTCCAAACAGAGAAGTCTGTGAAGCCCAAACAGAGAAGTCTGTGAAGTCCAAACAGAGAAGTCTGTGAATACCAAACATAGAAGTCTGTGAATACCAAACAGAGAAGTCTGTGAATACCAAACAGAGAATACTGT
>JAIRYV010000039.1 GCA_031267685.1 Treponema sp. | reverse complement strand
TGCAAACATGTTTTCATGACGTGCAAACATGTTTTCATGACGTGCAAACATGTTTTCATGACGTGCAAACATGTTTTCATGACGTGCAAACATGTTTTCATGACGTGCAAACATGTTTGTACTGGACTATTT
Source organism: Treponema sp. (assembly GCA_031267685.1). Classification (GTDB taxonomy): domain Bacteria; phylum Spirochaetota; class Spirochaetia; order Treponematales; family Breznakiellaceae; genus JAIRMT01. Next base: position 11,928 of record JAIRYV010000039.1, on the reverse strand, counting down.
TATCAATATTGTTATAAAGTCATGGCTTATGAATGGCACTGTATGGTACAAGCAGGTTGCGCTCAACTGTGGAACACACGGGAATCTACGCTTTGTGAGCGCTCAGCCTGCTTATACCTCCTTTACTCTACCTTGAACTTCGATACCTCGTTCACGAGTACATCAATGTTTTCTTTGTTATCGTTGCTGATGGTATTCACTCTGACTACAGCCTCGTTGATCTGATCCGCGCCAGTAGCCATCTCGTTCATCCCGTTGCTTATCTCCTGAGTGGCCTGATCAAGGTTGTGGCTCTCGACTATGACCTGTTTACTCCCTTCCAGCATCTCAATCGATGTATTCTTGACCAGCGCAGTTACATCGCTCAGCTGCCCCATGTCATCCAGAACCTGCTTACTGCCGGCGTTCTGCTCCTCCATAGAGGCGCGAATGTTCTGCACTTGACTCGATACAATCCGCACATCACTGTCTATGGTTTGAAACTTGTGCAGCACACTATCAGTGGACGTGGTGATCGTGTCTATGGACTTCTTAATTTTATTCAACACCGTGGCAATAGTTTTGGACTGTTCGTCAGCGCTTTCTGCAAGTTTGCGGATTTCTTCAGCAACCACTGCAAAACCCTTGCCTACATCCCCAGCATGAGCCGCTTCTATGGCAGCGTTCATGGACAGAAGGTTCGTCTGGCTGGCAATGTTTTGTATCACCGCGTTGATCTCCAAAAGCCCCTCAGACTCCTGAGCTATCCTTTGAATGTCTTCGACTACATCCTCAAGTCCAGTGCGTCCCACTTCAGAGGCTTCAAGCAGGTCTTTCACACTCTCCCCATTCTTGATCAAGGTCTGGGTAACGGATTGGATGTTGGCTATCATCTGTTCAATGGCTGAGGAAGAGCGGACAACACAGTCGCCCTGACGCAAGACATGCGAGGAGAGCGTGTTAATGTGTGCGGATATCTGTTCCATGACGCTGTTGGTTTCCGTAACCGAGGCAGACTGATTGGTGATACGCCCTTTGATACTCCTGATGTTGGTAGCGATTTCGTTGATAGCCACGGCGGTTTCACTCATGTTGCTTGCCAGGTCGCTCCCTATGTGGGAAAGGGAAGCGGATTGGTTTTTGATGGTAATCACGACCTTTCTAATCTTTTCCAAAGTTGCGTTAAAGTAGCGAGCCATGTCTCCAATTTCGTCTTTGGAGTTAATATTGATGGTTTTGGTTAAGTCTCCTTCGCCTTCAGCTATATCCTTGAGGGTCAAGGCTATGGTAACAATGGGCTTGGTAATTTGGCGGGTAATAAATAAGACGCTGATAGGCGCCACCACGAGGAATACCACGGCGATGACTATGCTGAAGGATATCATGGTGTTGACTCCTGCCATGAGGGTCTTCTCTCCCGTTCCCAGCAGCACTGACCAGCTCACGCCGGTTTCGCCTATGCTAAAGGGATAGAGGATGACTTCGAGGTTTTGATCGAAGCGTGCTGCATAGCTGGAGTAGCGGGATTTTTGTCCTATGGTAACCGCGTGTTCGGCTTCGGCGGTTTTTTCTCCAAAGAAGGATGCCTGTGCTACGGACAAGTACTTGCCCACATAATCGGGATTATCTGAGGCAATAATCATACCTTTGTCCGAGTACAGCGTCATGGTGACTATGTCGGGTATGTCCGGGTTGCCGATAATGCTCTCAACCTCTGCTTGCGATAGCGCGGTATCAATGTTCATGCCTATACGACCCACTACCTGGTTAGTTTGTCGGTAGATGACCGGCACGGTGAAGCGAACTGTATAGGTAGTTTTCCCTCCTATTACTTGGGAGACTGGCTCTTCGAGCATCTGCTTGCGGGAGTCGGGTCCGTTGATAATAGCCATCATACCGGGGACATCGTTATATGTGAGGTGAGTGATGACTCCGTTTTGCTGAGTAAACGATGCTGCCCACTGGCCAGTTTCGGTGTTGCCGACTACACCGGCGAATTCGGTATCCATACCCTGATCTATGGTGTCTGGCTTAAAGACAATGAAGACGTCGGTAATCTGATTGTTGGAAAGCATGAGGGATTCGACTAAGTCCTCAAAACGGCGACGCTGTATACCCAAGATAGCTTTGTCATAGTCGGCCATGAGGCTGGCCATAGCGACGATGTTTTGCAAATAGTTCTCATAGCGCCCCTTGGTGATTTGTATCTGTTCTGCGGCCAAACGCTCTTGGCTGAGGAAGGCGCTTTCTTTGGTGGTTGAGGCGACGTACAGGATAAGAGTAACGGACACAATGGCGACGGCAGCAAATAACAGTGCCGTAACAGTGGTCATTAAACGCATCTGTATTTTCATTTTGTTTCTCCCTTTGTTTGATGATTGCTCGGTTGCAAACCAACAGGAGAGATGTTCTTGCAGAAGTGTTCCCTCCTCTGTTTGGCAGGATGCTGACTGGCATCCAGACAGGATACGCACAGAGATTTGAATTCAATCTCAGAAAGGTATTTCTTACCCATATACTGACTCCTTTTCTTCTAACTAGTTTCGTAGTTGTAGCTACTTTCATTTTTATCATAGAAGTATTGTAAAAGCAAGAAGAATCGTACCATCCTTGTATCTAAAAAGGATATTGAGGATGTCAGTGGGCGTTATCCGTTGTTGGAACATGACGAGATAGCGTCTGACACGGTGAAGAAGATTTGCCTTCACGAGTCATATGCTCCGTTGCTTTTTGTGATTCTAGTTGCGGGATATAACCGAGTTTAGGTAAAAGGTACATTGTTGTTCCTGCTCATCTCGGCCTTTACACTTGATTCAAAACAGGGTATACTTTTGCCTATGGATTGCCCTAGAGACACCCCTAATGACACCATGCTTCCCATCTTGCCGTCCACCAACGACTGGGTATTCAAGCTCTTGTTCGGCGATGAGCGGTACAAGGACAATACCATTGCCCTGCTCAAGTCGTTTCTCGACCTTCCCGGCGATGAGTTTGACCTAACCTTTATGAACACTGCCCTGAAGCCGGAGGCTGAGGAAGACAAGGCTGGCATCTTGGACATCAAACTGCAAACGAAAAGCGGGCAGCTCATTGATGGAGTACCTGCATCGTTTTAAGTTTTACGATCTGGCGCAGAGTTTATGTTTTGAGGGCATACCGGAGGAGATATACACGCTGGAACTGGCGAAAGTACCAGATGAGAGTGATGGGAAGGCGGCATGGGATTGGCTGTGTTTTTTGAAGGGGAAGCGGAAGGAGAATTTTGACATGATAGCGGAGAGAAATGCGGAAGTACGTGGAGCGGCGTATGGATAAATGGTACATTACTGCAGCCTTATACATTGCTTTCTTCGCTGCTATGGCTTATCATAAGCTATGAGTGATTTTTCCTTGAAAACACTGGGGCTTCTTGAATTTGACGCGATACGTAAACGGGTGGCGGACCGGGCAGTGAGCGAGGAAGCAGCGCGGCGTGTGCTTGAAGACCTGCCTCTGCGCGATTCCGAAAGCGTGGGACGACTCAAAACACAGGTGAACGCGATTCTGGAGCGTATAAACTCTAGCGACGAGGAAAAGCGAGACAGTATTCCTGACATTGGTTTCCTGCTTCCTAAGCTGGCTATTGAGGGAACAGCGCTTGAGCTTGACGAGGCTTACGCACTGGCTGTGTTTGTCGAGCGGGGGTTGGTGCTCAAGACATGGATTGCCAAAACTAGTGAGATCGGGCTGAGAGAATGGTGCCTAGCCGCGCCAGACTGCGCTGCCATTCCCCGGGATGTGTTCCGCGTACTTGACCGTGAAGGTAGGTTGCGCGATCTGCCTGAGTTTGCCGAGATAAACCGGCGTATCCGTAAGCTCACCCACGACCTTGATGCTGTTATTTCCCGTTATACTCAGGATGAAGATAGCCGGCGTATGTTGCAATCAACCGTGCCGTCTCAGCGCGATGGGCGTGTAGTCCTGGCGCTCAAGGTGAACTTTCGTGGGCGTGTCAAAGGCATTGTGCATGAGGTTTCCGCTTCAGGGCAGACGCTCTTTGTGGAACCAACTGAGGTGGTGGAGCGTAATAACGATATACTCATTGAGCGTCGCAGGCTTGATGCGGAAATCCTCCGTGTTCTGCGGGAAATGACCAACCGTATCGCAGAACATCGCGTTGATCTCGAAAAGTTTCACGAGCTTATCATCAGCATTGAAACGCTTCACGCTCGCGCTCGCTATGCCTATGAGACTCGGGGGCATTTTGCTCTGGAGGGAAACGTCCTGTGGCTTAAACAGGCGCGACATCCTTTGCTGGGAACCAGTGCAGTTCCGATTGACTTTTCTATGAGCGGGGATATCAACACCGTGATCATAACAGGCCCAAACACAGGCGGTAAAACCGTGGGACTTAAAACCGTGGGACTTTTCGCCCTGATGAACCAGTTCGGCCTTGCTCTACCGTCGGATCAAGACCCCATACTGCCAGTCTTTGACGGGGTCTACGCGGACATCGGGGACGAGCAGTCCCTGAGTCAGTCCCTCTCAACCTTTTCAGCCCACATGACCAACATTTCTTCCATTATAAATGCTGCGACAGATAAGTCCCTTGTCCTGCTTGATGAGCTTGGTTCAGGCACTGACCCAGAAGAAGGAAGCGCCATTGCTATGGCGATACTGGATCACTTCATTGAAAAGCAGGTTCGTCTTATCACCACTACCCATCACGGCATCTTAAAGAACTATGGTTACACCCGTGCGCGGGTAGAAAACGCCTCAGTGGAATTCGACGGCAGAACCTTGTCGCCCACGTTTCGAATTGTGATGGGGCTGCCTGGTGAGAGTCGGGCTGTGGATATTGCGGCGCGAAACGGGCTCCAGCCCGACATTGTCAGCCGCGCCCGTGCGTATTTGGCGGACGAGCGCTCCGACGTGTCCGCACTCATCGCAGGTCTCAAGAAAAAGCATGAAGAGCTGGACGCCGGCGAATCAGCGCGGCGGCTTGAGGAACAGCGGCTGAGGGAAGAACGGCGCAAGATCGACCTGAAAGAACTCAGGGTTAAACAGAAAGAGCTTGAGATTAAGGCTGGCGAAACAGGCAAGCTGAAAAGACTGCTTGAGGAAAGTCGCAAAACCCTTGAAAACTTGGTGAGGGAAGTGAAGGAAGGGGAACTTACCCGTGAGAAAACGCTCAAGGTGAAGGATTTCCTGCACGAGCTTGAGCAAAGCGCTGCTGGAGCGGACGCAGCCATAGACGCGGAGCGTCGCGCTCTGCTTGAGGCGCAGCAAAGCATTGCCACTGAAAACGACGCCGAAGACCTTGATAAGGCTAGCAGTGGTGGGAAGGCAAAGCAAGCCAAACTACACGGCAAACCGCGTATCATGCCCGGAACTGAGGTACTTGCCGGAGAATACCAGCGGCGAGGTACGGTACTTCGCGCTGACAAAAAAGATTCGTGGATCGTGGAAATCGGTTCGCTCAAGATAAGTTTTCAGGAGCAGGACCTGATCCCACTGATGCCTTCGACCGAAGCAAAGAAACCAATCATCAGTACGCCAGACCTTGTTTCCTCCGCGAACCCACAGTTTGAGCTAAACCTTCGGGGTATGCGTGTTGAAGAGGCGCTTGAAACTCTGCAATACCAGCTTGACGCAGCAGTTCTGTCAGGACTCAGGGGCTTTTCTGTGGTGCATGGCAAGGGCGACGGCATTTTGCAAAAAGCAGTGCATGATTTCCTGAAAACTCAAAGCGTAGTCGCGGACTATTACTTTTCTCGACCAGAACACGGCGGTTTTGGTCGTACTGAAGTTGCACTTAAATAGCGAAGAAAGGGGTTAGTATGCGTTCTCTGACCTGTATTGTATGTCCGATTGGATGCGCACTTTCTGTTGAAGGCGAGGCGGAAGTGGCGTTGAGTATCAGCGGCAATCGCTGCCCGCGTGGAGCAGTCTATGCGCAGGAAGAAGTCCGTGCGCCCAAACGGGTGGTAACAGGGACTTGCGGCATTGCCAGCCCAGTGCTTGACGGCGGGCCCCGGCGAGTTCCGGTGAAAACTCTGCAAGCCTGCCCCCGTGAGCAAATTAACGAGTTACTCGCCGATATATACAAAACCCGCGTCCTCCTGCCAGTGAAGGCCGGCGACGCGGTCATCACAGACTGGAAGGGAAGCGGGATTAACGTAGTCGCGGTTCGGAGCTTAGGCTGACCGAGAAACCGCACACAGGCTTGTTCGGGAACTGGTACTTTGCATAGTTCCTAGCGCAGAATTGAATCAATGAGTGCTTTGAAAGACGGGTCGTGCTTTTTTATCAAAGACTTATTCGAAAGCGGGAAAAGAAGTGAGGTGTTAATGTAGTTCGCTTTCTCGTGTTCCTCAGTGATATATGCCTGCGATGTATCGCGCCATGCTGGTGAGTCGCTTCTTAGCGCCATGTTTTGCGGGCCAGACTGTTCCCCTGCAAAAAACGGCTTATGGAGCATCGGCTGCCCCTGGACATCTAACGCTTCCAATGCCATTCAGACCTCCTTAATGTTGTAGTTTGATCCGCCAATGAAACGCTTTCCCTGGGCAGACCTTCTTTAAGGATCGGAAGTTTTAAAGAGGGCGCTTAGTGATTAGTCGTGATTATTTAAATCTATGCACGTGCGTGAATACGTAACACGAGCGAGGAACCTTCGATGTGCAATCGTTACCCTTATCGAAGAAGAATGTCCACAGATTAACACAGATTATCGCGTCTAACCCGCAAAAATCCGTGTAATCCGCGGACACTTTACCGCCACGGCTACTTCATTAGGGCGCCGCGCCTAACCCTTAACCGAGCCTACGGTCATGCCAGCGATGAAGAAGCGCTGAAGCATGGGGTAGAGAATGATGATGGGCAAGGTGGAGACAATGATCACCGCCGCCTTAATCGAAATGCCGAGATTCTGCCCTTCGGCAGAACCCGCACCTTCTCCCATCATCAGCGTGCCAGTAACAATGTTGCGTAAAAACAGCATCACCGGATACTGACGACTGTTCAGGTAGATCAGCGCGTTGAACCAGTCATTCCAGAAAAACACCGCATAATACAGCCCAATCGTCGTGATCGCCGCCGTGGATAACGGCAACACAATGCGCGTCAGTATGCTCAGATAGCCAAGCCCATCAATCAGCGCCGCGTCTTCAATCTCTGACGGCAAACCCTTGAAAAAGCTGATGAATATGATCAGGTTAAAGGGACTGATCGCAAAAGGCAGGAGTATCGCCCACATCGTGCCAGTAAGCCGCATGTTCGAGATTAAAAGATAGGACGGAATCAAACCCCCAGAAAAAAACATCGAAAACACCACTATCTTCATCAAAAACTTCGTACCGCGCAGAAAATTCTTTGAAAGCGGATACGCAAAGAGTATCGTCATTGCCAACGCTATGAATGTGCCAAAGATAGTGTAGAAAATAGTATAACCATAAGCACGGAAAAAATTCGGGTACTGGAAAATCTGCCGGTAAGCAGCAGTGGTGAAGCCGCGGGGCCAAAGCCCCACACGGTTATTGATGATTTCCCGCGAGCTGGAAAACGACAGCGCATACATATAAAGAAAGGGAATAAAGCAAATAAACAGTACATAGATCATCACCGCATAAACAATGATGTCAAGAAAAGAAAAACGATGGGGACCACGCCGTATCTTGGATAAAAAAGCCATATCCGCCTCCTAATAGATCGACTCGCCAGTTGCTCTGCGGCTTATCACATTCGCCGAACTCACCAGAACTAACCCAATGATCCCGCTGAACAGCCCCATTGCCGTAGCATAAGAGTAGTTCGGAGTGCCGCCAGCAAGACCAGTACGGTACACCAGCGTGTCCAGAATGTCGCTCACCACTGAATTCGCCGGCGTATACAGCAACAACACCTTCTCAAAGCCAAGGGTCAGCATACGCCCAATGGAAAGAATGAGCATCACCATAACCGTAGGCAGTATCGAGGGTATGGTAACATGCCATATCTGCTGCAGACGGTTCGCCCCGTCGATTTCCGCTGCCTCAAAAAGATCACTGTTGATGTTCGTGATTGCCGCAAGGTAAATGATGGCAGTCCAACCCGTAAACTGCCAGGCATCGGTAAACACATAGATTGGACGGAACCACTGCGGCAGATTCATAAAGTAGATAGGCTGAATACCAAAGGCGTCAAACAGAAAACGGTTCAACAACCCGCTTGACGGCGACAGCATCTCGCCCAGTATGGCAACCACGACCACCGTTGAAATAAACCGGGGCATATACGAAATGGTTTGCACAAGCTTCTTGAACTTTTTAGCGCGACATTCATTTAACACAATCGCAAAGAAGATAGGCAGGGGAAAGTTGATAGCAATGTTCCAAAGCGACATGACAAGCGTGTTCCTGAACGCCCGCCAGAACGAAGGGTCATTCAGAAAACGCTGAAAGTAGGTGAAACCCACCCATTCAGTGCCCCAGGGACCACGACCCGGACGATAACGCCGGAACGCTAGAATGTTCCCGAACATGGGCAGGTACTTGAACACCACAAAATACACCACCGGCAGGACAAGCATGGCGTAAAGCGCCCAATACTTGCGGAAATGTGCGCTAAACGGCTGCCGGCCCATGAGCGCCTCTGCCTTCTTTACCATGCTATCCTCCTTTCTCACCACAAGAAACAAGGGATTATTCCCCGACACAAGGTCGGGGAGATTCTTCACTTGAACTGATTATACAGATTGAGATACCGGTCCAAACCCTTCTGCCTCAGCTCGGCAACATAGGCGTCCCAGTCAGTCTCAAGACTCTTCGTACCAGAAAGAAACGCATCGTCCCACACGGTCTGGGCGTCCCAAAGCACACCCATGAGCTGCGTTACTTCCTCAGCGGTTATGTCGTCGAACTTAGGCTCTGGCGGGCGACTCTGAATCGCGCCCATGCTGGAAACTTTCGCATTAACCGCCGCGTAGTCGGCGCCGTACTTGGTCATCTCCCGCGCATTGATCCAGATCGTCTGGGTTGGCGCAGCGCCGCAGCCGTAGTTAATCTGCATACTTTTGTAGATGCCATCAGGAGAATTGCGAATGCTGTCAATGAACCGCACTTCCCCATTCACCATAGTGTACGTTACACCCTCAACGCCCAGACACCAGAGTTTAGCAGCGTCTTCACTAAAGAACATCTGGTCAACCGTGCGAACAATGCGCTCAAAATCAGCGCGTTTAGACACCGCAGTCGGGAACATAATGCCAGTACCAGTACGGTTTTTCGGCTCACTGTAAGCACCGACAGGACCAACTGGCGGCGGATATAGGCTAAACTTAAGTCCGGGGATTTCACTTGGACCTTCAATGCCGCCAATCTGGTCATACCAGCCCATAGTTGCAATAGCCGAGCCAGTGGAGAGCTTGCGATACCAAGTGCTGTCCGAAACAACTTCAGCATATTCCGGGTCAAGCAGCCCTTCCGCATACATTTTGTGCCAGAAACGCATATAATCGCGGTACTGGGAGCTTGTTGCCCCAGCGAAAAACTCGTTCTTCGCATAATCCCAGCCAAGTACCCGCCCAGCCGTGCCATTGCGCCCCACACTCACGCCCCAGGCAGGCTGCGTCATGCGGTAATGCACACGCACGCCATAGTATACGTTGAAGGGATAGGAGTTCGGGTTATCAGCCTTGTACGCCTTGCAAAGAGCGTAAACGTTATCCCACGTGTTCGGCTGAATACCGTACTTTTCGATAACGTCCTGCCGAAACAGGAGCCCGCCGTCATAGAAGGGCTTGTCCGTGAGCGAGGGAAGGTAGTAGAGCTTCCCGTCCTGCAAACGAAGCCGGTCAACCTCCTCTCTCATGCCGTATTCAGCAACACGGGCATTCCACTCAGGGGTCCACTGGGAATAGTCACTGATCGGCACTATGGCTCCATTCAGCGCCAAAGACCCGTTCTCCCCGCTGGTAGTCTGATGCAGAAGCACGTCAGGCGTGTTCCCGCTGTTGAGCGCCAGAGACACCTTAGTGGCAAACTCGCCCATAGGGATGATTTCCCAGTTGAGCCTGACGTTGTAACGCTCCTCCAGCGTCTTGACCACGAGCCAATCGTCGCGGAACGGCAAGGTGGAGTTGTCCGAGTAGTACATACTAATCGTCAACGGACTGTTTGCGGGAGTCGCCCCTTGACGCGACCCGGAAGCAAACACCATGGCGCACGCACACAAGGCAAGCGCCAGAACACAGCAATTTCTCTTTATCATCATCATTTCCTCCAGATAATAACGTTACTTCCTTTATATACCCTGTTTCCGCTCCAGTCAACAACTTTTTTTTCACCTGTTCGCTGAGTTAGGAGGCACACTATCAGAACGCGCTCTGTTTATAACCATCATCTGTTCCTCCCTTCAGTGAACACCCGTCCCTGTTTGACATGCCAACTCCGCACGCGCTATGCTTTGACGCAAAGGAGTCTGTCATGAATGAATACACCATCACGTTGACCTGGGATGATGAAACCCAGCGATGGGACGCTATCAACAACGACATTCCGCTCGTTCCATAAGCAGAGTCTCTTGATCTGCTTATGGAACGATGCCGGCATGTTGCGTTGGAACTCCTCTCTCTGAATGGCAAGCAGGCAAAAGACATAACCTTGCGTTTTGTCGCAGAGCGCAGGGCAAAGGCGAACCTCCTCTTTTGTCAGCGCATACTTCCGGTACATCTGCCGACTTACTGGAAGTGCCGCGCATGAATTAGGGGATAATAGCCATGATAATATCGCTCCATGGCCCTGAATCGCCTTTAGCGTTTTCATAACACCCCGCGTAAAACACCTTTTTCCCCCGGTCTTCCTCAGTGTAATCAAACACGGTAACCACCTTTCGGTGGAAAATCGAATGACGTAAATCTTCGGCATTGACCGGAAGCGTATCCCGAATCTCCCACACAAACCTCACCCCATACGCATCGTCTGGCTTGCTCCTTTTGCCAGTCTTCTGGTTAACTGCGGTTACCGTATGCTGCCGGTTGTTTGTAGGCAGTACCTTCAGCGTGGGACGACTCGTTGGTCGCGGTATTGGCGACGGTTTATGGTCGCGACGGGGCAGTCCAAGGCGCTCGCGATCTGCCTTCGTTACAGCCTCATTATAATCGATAAATTTGTTCTTCACGTTTCGCAGTTCTGCTTTCAGCGCCTTCTGCTTCACGTCTTTTTCGATAATGAGAGCCTTTGTACCGTTTTCACCCTTTGCGGCCTCATACACGAGCTCATAAGCAGTAATCTGTGTGTTTAAACCGCTTGCCGTATCGATTGGAACTCCCCACGCCACTGCGTTTTCCACAAGTACCGTGCCAAAATTTTTCAGCCATTCGAGTAGTGCTGCTTCCCGATTGGGAAAGAAGTCAGCCATCTTGTCCTCCTTGAAGGTTTTGTTTTAAGCTCATCCGCTGGTAACCATTGGATGAGGAAAGGGTATCATACCCATGAAGTTTATGCAATAGGGAAGATGCAGTTTATTGTAAAATTCGGGTATAGAACTTTTTAGGAAGGGTATAGAACTTTTTAGGAAGGGTGTAAAACTTTTTAGGAAGGGTGTAAAACTTTTTAGGAAGGGTGTAAAACTTTTTAGGAAGGGTGTAAAACTTTTTAGGAAGGGTGTAAAACTTTTTAGGAAGGGTCTGAAGGTTTTGGAGCGATCATTATGATCAAAAAGTAACACACGGCAATCATCAAGGACAGCAGCGAGGTCTTACCTTAAGCGCTTGTTTTTTGTAAGATAGCTTCTTAGAATACTCAAGAAAGGAGAAGATGATGGGAACTTTTATGGAAGAAATTACTTTGGCCAACTCACGGGATATAGGCAACGCCAGAGAGGGACTTATCCCTAACGCACACATCCGCGCCATTACGCTGGAGGCTATACCCGATACTGGCGCATGGACGTTGGTGATTAACGAGGAGGTTCGGCAAAAGTTGGGGCTTG
>JAIRYV010000103.1 GCA_031267685.1 Treponema sp. | reverse complement strand
AACATGTTTTCATGACGTGCAAACATGTTTTCATGACGTGCAAACATGTTTTCATGACGTGCAAACATGTTTTCATGACGTGCAAACATGTTTTCATGACGTGCAAACATGTTTTCATCACTCCCGCCATGTTGATGGCTCTTGCCTCTTGGAGGCGCAAGACGGCAGTCAGAGGGGATCACAGCCCCGCAAAAACGCGGTATCACGGAGTTTGAGAGGCAGTTACCCATACCAAAGCCTACCTTAGCGCATCCATCGAAACAGTGTCCATGTCGTCAAAGGTCTGGTTCTCACCGGCCATAGCCCAGATAAAGGTATAGGCAGCAGTGCCAACACCAGCGTGAATCGACCATGATGGCGATATAATGGACTGTTCATTGCGCATGACAATGTGCCGCGTCTCTGCAGGCTGCCCGTGTATATGAAATACAACGGCATCGTCAGGTATGTCAAAGTAGAAATACACCTCCATGCGGCGCTCATGCGTGTGGCAGGGCATGGTGTTCCATACTGAACCGGGTTCCAAAACAGTCATGCCCATAACAAGCTGACAGCTTTGACACACAGCAGGGTGTACATACTGATAGATCGTGCGCACATTGACCGTCGCAGCCGTGCCGAGCTTACGCGGATTCGCTTTTTCAATAGGAATGAAGACGGTGGGATAGGCCGTATGCGCTGGAGCGCTCGCTAGGTAGAACTTGGCAGAATCGCCTGAGAAAACGACTTCCTTCACGCCTTTACCAACATACAAGCCGTCGCCTTTCTTCATCGAATAGCTTGTACCGTCGATGTCAGCTGCGCCGCTGCCTGCGATACAGATAACGCCAAGCTCGCGGCGGTCAAGGAAAACGTCGCTGCCAAAGTCCTTGCCGCCTTCAAGCCTGAGCTGCTTGCCATAGGGATACGCGCCGCCAAATACAACGCGGTCCGCATGGGTATAACAGATGCTTATCTCACCCTTGATGAAAACGTTATCAAAAAGATACTGTTTCCGCATCGCCGCCGTGTCATACGTTTTCATGTCAGCGGGATGTTCTGAATAACGCAACTCTAGTTTCATAATCACTCCTTTTACGTTCTTAACGTTTAACGTTTTGTTAGTTTACTTAGGCTGCTTGCCAATGTACGCCAGTATGCCGCCATCAACATACAGTATATGGCCGTTGACAAAATCAGATGCGCTTGACGCGAGAAACACCACTGGGCCTTCAAGGTCTTCCGGCGTTCCCCAACGCGCCATTGGCGTTTTGGCTATAATAAACGAATCAAACGGGTGCGGCGTGCCATCAGCCTGTTTTTCGCGTAAGGGCGCGGTCTGCGGCGTGGCAATATACCCAGGCCCTATGCCGTTACACTGAATGTTATACGCGCCATATTCTGACGCGATATTGCGCGTCAGCATTTTCAGGCCACCTTTTGCCGCCGCGTACGCGCTCACGGTTTCGCGCCCCAGTTCTGACATCATTGAGCAGACATTGATGATCTTGCCGCCGCCTTTGGCAATCATATCAGGGATAAGCGCCTTTGCCATCACAAAAGGGGCGACTAAATCAATAGCAATCACCTGGGTAAAATCAGTTTTGCTCATCTCGGTCATAGGAATCCTTTTGATGATACCCGCGTTATTCACGAGTATATCAATGATACCCAGTCTCGTCTTTATATCAGCGACCAGTTTTGTTACCTGCGCCTCATCCGTAAGATCAGCGATGAAGCCAGAGACGCTTATGCCGTCAGCCTCGTAGTTCTTTAACGCTTCGTCCATATGCTGCTGGCTGCGACAGTTAAACGCGATCTTCGCGCCAGCCTTTGCGAGCGCCTTTGCCATCGCGTAACCGATTCCATAAGCCGCGCCAGTTACCAGCGCGACTTTTCCGTCAAGTCTGAAGTTTACTTCAGCCATGTTTGCCTCCTAAAAGCCCAGGATTTCGTTAATAAGGAGCAAGGTATACTTGCTGGAAAACTTCTGAGCGTTGTATGTGATGAGTAATTGATTACACATGCGTCCGGGAATGTTGCAGTCCGTGCATACGCCGGTTTCAGTGCAGGGGGTTTTGTGGTTGTTTCGGCGGCAGTTCATGGGCGCGATAGCGTGAACTCGCGCTATGGCTTCTTCGAGGGTGTTCACCAGCTTATTTACTCCAGCTGCCACGATGACGTGTCGAGGTCCATACGCCATAGCAGCCACGCGGCTGCCTGAACAGTCTATATTAACCATTTCTCCGTTCATGGTTAGCGCATTTGCCCCGCTCAGAAAGTAGTCTGCCATAAGGCTATCACGGCACATCTCAAAATGATCCGCGCAGTTGTAGCGGTCGTAGAGTTTGTACTGCCCATTCCTTAACACAGGCAGTATCTCCATAGCAGCAAGGGTTTCGCTTCCTCCAAGGCCAACAGAGACACCGGTGGGTAAGATTGTTTCTAAGAGAAGGGTTTTTGCCTCATTCAGGGTTTCAGCGTAATAGCTGGTCCAGCCCTTTTGTGCAAACGCGCTAACTGCAAGCCGCCCCTGTTTTTCCCCCAGCCATTTACGGTACTGATTGTCCATGGTTTCTCCTTCTGCGACGTTGATAATTGCAGGATGAGCTATTTTTTTCCGCTTGTCAATAGGGTGAGTTGAAAGTCAGTGGTTTTACGATGCTATTCGGTACGCCGTGGTCTGAGTTTTATATGCCTATCAAGGCAGCGCTGTTCGTTCTACACATCCATCAAGGCAAAGCTGTTCCGCGCCGTGAGCCTTGTATAAGGGCGCTTCGTGTTTATCCAGAAGCATGGTGTCGCAGAAGTTCAGCACGGTCAGCCAGTCAGCCGCGTTATAGGCATGTCCGCCTTCACGGAAAAACAGTGCGTTCTTACCTGCTGCGCCCAGGAGCTGATACACTGGTTCTGATGCTGCCCATGAAAGGGTGATGCCATAGGGGTTTGACCATATATCATCAAGCCCGTCAACGCTTATCAGTGGACGCGGCGCGATAAGCGCACGGACGAAATGCAGGTCAAAGGGCAATAACGGCTCATGCAAGAGCATTGAGCTTTTTTCATGGTTACCGTAAGCTGCGCACACATCGGAGAACCAGTACCAGTATCTGTTTTTATTGGTGATGTCGCCGAGGCTTTCGCATGCGCCCCCGGGTCCAAGGCGTGTTCCCATGAAACGCAGGCTTGCGGCTCCGCCGCATCCGGAACCAGCTGCTGCGCATAAGGCGAACCGCTCGTCGTATATCGCAGAGCAGAGTGCGGCCTTTGCTCCCCGCGAATGACCAGTTGTTATCAGCTTGTCTGGGTCTGCGTACTCTGTTGTGAGCAGATAATCGGCGAGGCGGCTTGTACCCCATGCCCAGATCGCCATTGCCCGCCAATCGCTGTGGGGATATGTTTCAACGCACTGCCCGGTCAAGTCGCTGCAGCCCATGATGTCTGGCGCAAGTTGATTCCGGTTAAACATGGCTATTGCGTAACCGCGCTGGATTGCGTGCTCCTCAACAGGGCATGGCGACATATCCGCGAACTGATTCCACACGAACACGGGGAAATGCCCTGGCGAAGACGGTCGTATTATCACCGCATCAAAACTGATTGTGTTGCGCGTGCCGCACGTGATATGCACGGTTTCCTTAATCGCGCTGTGGTTATGCGCAGGCTCTCTGCTGATAACCGTGCCAGTTGCGCTGCCTGATTCTGGCGGAATATGACCATAGAGGTAATAGGCGAGCATTTCCTTGAGATAGGCCCGCTGGTCATCCCATTCCGCTGCGGACACCACCTGCGTTCCGTCTGGTTTGAGGAACGGGTCTGGCAAGCGCTCTTGCCACCGCGCTGTTTTCTTGTCTGTGAAGTTAAACATCATGGTACCTCTTAATAGCTTGAATTATACCGCATGCTGCTGTATAATTCAAGCTCCAAGATATGCCTTATATCCTTATGTCTAGCAGCAGGTCTGATGGACTGTCGCACACTCTTAGGCTGCCAGACTGCGGTGAACTAAGCAGTTACACAAAGTAGCATAAAGTAAGAAAAAGAGAGATACTTCATGATTATGGTAACAATCAAAGCTGGCAAAAGGGTGAGCCAAGTGGCTATTCTGTTCTGCGCGATATTGTGGAGTACAAGCGGCCTGTTTATCAAAATTATCGAATGGCATCCATTGGTTATAGCTGGTCTGCGTAGCCTGATAGCTGCGTTGTTCATACTGCTGGTTCGGGGGCTAACACGATGGGGCGGTACAGGAGGTTCTTTCAAGGCAATGCTGAGAAGTGGCCCGTTTTGGGCAGCAGGCTTTGCCTACTCAGCGACAATGATTCTCTTTGTCATAGCGAACAAGATGACTGCCTCAGCCAATGCGATCCTGCTCCAGTACGGTGCGCCGATTTGGGCTGCGCTGCTTGGCTGGTTGATTATCGGCGAAAAGCCTCGGGTTGGGCACTGGATTGCCCTGGTTATGGTTATGGCGGGCTTGTTTCTGTTTTTTAGCGATGGGCTGGTGAGCGGCTCTCACGCTGGTGATCTTATCGCCGTGCTTTCTGGCGTCTGTTTTGGCGCAAATTCAGTATTCCTGCGTAAGGGGAAAGACGGGGACCCGGCGGGAGCGATGCTTCTTGCCCATGTGATCACCGCTCTGTTCTGTCTGCCCTTTCTATTCATCTTTCCTCCTTCGCTATCTCTTGGCGCTATTGGAGCGCTCCTGTTTATGGGTATTTTGCAAATCGGTCTAGCGTCGATACTGTTTTCGTATGGAATACAACGGGTACGCGCTGTGGAAGCCATGCTGATCGCCATGATTGAACCGGTACTGAATCCGGTCTGGGTTTTGCTTGTTACTGGCGAAAGACCTTCGCCAGCTGCGCTTGCTGGCGGCGCGATTATTGTAACCGCGGTTGTGGTTTCGTCGTTTATTGGCGGACGCCATTGGCGCCATTAGTGTCTGACACCTGGTTGTAGTGCCAGACACTGGCGCATTTTGGCATATCTATACTATCTCCGGCGACTTCAGTACCCCTTGTTTCCAGAAACGGTACTCATAAGTCCATGCACTCCCACTGGCGCGCCACGAATCCACGCCCCACCAGTAACCAGGGTCGCGGATGTTGGTGTGAAGCTGACCAAAGGTGTTAATCCTACAGCCAAAGTATAGCAGTTCAAGCTGGTGAAGCCCGTCTTTCAGTCCCGTAACCGTAAGCTGGTAGGGGGAATAGGCAATGACGCCTTGATCTTTGCCGTCAACCTTGACCCGCAGCACATGCCCCCGATAGGCGCTGGCGCTGATCGTGAGTTCCCCGCCGCGGCTTTCCGCTGTCAGGTGATAGCTGATGTTACCTCCGTAGAAGGCCAGCCCTTGTCGCGTAATGTCGCCAAACGCCAGTTTTCGTATCGGCGCGGTCAGGGTACAGTGGACGCCAGCAACACGTACTCCAAAATCACCCAAGAGGTAGCTTGCTTCCACATCAATTTTGCGCCCGTAGGGCAGGCTCAGTTCCAGCGTGTTAATGCCTTTTCTGATAGGCGGTAACGTAACTTTGTTGATACAGCGATCAACATACCAGTCATGGACTGTACCAGCGGCAATGGCGTTCAGACTTACGTTGGTAATGGCGGCGTTTTCCAGAGCCAATTCAGCGTTGCTAATCTCAAGCTCGCTGTCAAAGGTATAGCGCAGGCGGAGCTGGTGCGGGGTGCTGGTATCGTTTTCGACCCACGGTTGAGCGACGGCCTTCTTCCTCAATGGCCAGCCGAGTTCGCTTCGGAGTATGGTATCGAGGCGCAAAACCTCTTCTGCCGGGCGATACGGCTCATCGTCCAAGGCGTACTCAGCTATATCCAGCAAAAGCAGGTTTGGCTCGTGGAGCGTAATAGGAACCGGGCTGGTAAAATGTGTGCGGTCACGGGTATCATTAGGATACGCCTCGCTGGTAACGAGACGCGGTGGTTCTGGTGTAGCAACAGGGGCTGCGCCTTTTTCCAGCTTGAACAGTAGGCTGTCGTGTTCGTAGAGGGCATAAACGATGAGCGTATCGCCGTGTTCCCACGCGACGGGCTGGGGGCGGATTGCGCCGCTGATGGTGTCGTAAAAGGCGGCGCGCCATTCGCCTTTGATGCGAATGTGGATAATGGTGCCGTGTGGAATGTCCTGGTTTAGGGGCTTATCTGCGTGGGCAATGAAGAGCCAGCGGCCGCCGTCGGCCTCTTCCCGCATCTGGTAGAGCAGACTCTGGGTCTCCACGCCAGAACTGTCGCGGATGCTTAGTTCACGGGCATTCGCGATGGCTGACAAGAGCGGCAGTCGTTCAAAACCGAGTCGCTCGCTTTCTTGCCAGAGCTGACGCGGGGCTGTGCTTGGCCGGGCATCAAGATACTGAGGCGAGGTTCCCAGAAAGATGAGCCGCCCGCCCGCTGCTCGGAACGCTTCCAGCCGGCATAAGGTTGTGGCTCTGATTGTTTCCAGACCAGGGACAATGATAATGTCGTAGCTCATCTTACCGACTGGGAAGGGTTTACCAGCACTGATGGCGGCACGATCACAGAGTGCGGGTAAGGTAGACTCGGCGATATAGTCAAAGTCGATAAGACCACGGAGCAGCCAGTCGCAGAGGTTCTGGAAGTTTTGGTCCATCTGTTCCCGAATGGCTTGGGTACTTTCGCGGGGTCCCCAGTGGAGCCAATAGCTTTCAATGGGATGTATCATGCCTACCCTCGCTAGTGCCTTTCCTCTGGTGAGGGCGGTGTTTATTCGTGCAAAATGGTTCTCGATATACGGATACTGCTCGTACCACGGCGCTTGATAGTTAAAGGTACCGGGATAGTCGCGTTTGGCTTCGCCATTCATTGATACCCACGACAGATGCGGTACCCGTATTGTTACCCCCAGAGCGGCCTGCCAGTCGCCTTGAAGTTTGTGTCCACGGAAATCAAAGTCCCAGTTAGTAACGCCGTAGAGTTCCGACAGCATACCAGCATAAGCGTACTGTCGTACTGCTGATTGGGTCTGCTTTGCGGTGGTGAATTCCCGTTGGTCGCAGAGCATATCAATACCCGGTAGTTGGAAAGAACGGTATGAACGCATTGCCTCGCCAATGGCGTGTGTCTGACTTTCGAGGGTCGGCTCCTCCATCATGTGGCCGGTGAGCATAATGTTATTAGCGCTGCACCACGCGCCACACTGGTCGGCAAACGCGGCAGTGAAGCGCTCGCAGATATGGTCATGATAATGGTAGCGAATCACCGAGACAGCGCCATTGGGTAAATCCCAGAGGAGTTCCGGGATAGCGTCAATGAGGTTTTCGCCTGCGTAGGCGTTGGCAAAGGTTTCGGCAAGGTCATCAGTCCAGGGGAGCGTAATATCCCGGTCTTCGTGGGCGAACTGCAGAGTCTCTTTCCGCGAGAACTGAGGTTCGTCGGTGAAAATGGCGGGAATGATACTGCCAAAGTCGTCGGCAAAGCGGCTTTTGTAACGCTCGTGGGTAACGCGAATGAACTCGCGTATTGCTGCTGCGTCAAGCGTATTCACATAGGTTTGCTTGTTGTACCACGGGTCTGGTCTAGCGGTTTCGGCGTAAGCGTAGAGTCTGAACCCCTGCGCCATCTCCTCGGCCTTGATGCGCCGGTACTGCTCAAGCTGGCCGCTGGCGCTCAGGCTAATGTCAAAGCAGGCGATGAGCGTGTTATCACGTTCTGTGGTGGGGTGGCGCGTCAGGCGCAGGTAGCGCTGACGGTAGCGTTTGTCTTTGGTAACGACGCCGCCGGCTGCTCCTGAAGGCCAGCGGTCTTCGTCATAGAGCCAGGCCAGCATCTTTTCAGCGCGGGCCTTCTCCACGCAGGTGTATACGATGTCCATGTACTCGTTACTGAGATACTCGGTGGCCATACCAGTGCGGACATGCATATGGAAGCCACCAAAACCGAGTTTTTTGAGCTGCTCGATCTGCCAGACCAGTTCATCGGCGTTGAGCTTGTTATTCCAAGCCCAGAACGGCGTTGCCCGGTATTCGCTGGAGGGATTCTGGAACTCCTCAGCCGTTAAGTCCTGTTCTCGTTTAGGATACAACATAGTTTTTTATATCATTACTGTCTTTCGCTGTCAATCAAGATACTCAAGACTACCAGCCTTGCCGCTCCTTTCTACTGAAAGCGCCTAAAGCCTATGTCATGGGAAGTGACAGAACGGCAAAAGGTGAGATGGGAAACCGCTTGTTGACGTTGAGATACAGAAGGTGAACCAGTGCGCAGGTAGAAAACTTGTAGAGCAAGCTGAACAGTCAGCCCAAGCAAGCCTCTGCTTTTAGACATGGGGTTTCAGAAATAGTTGTACATTTGAAGATAGTTGATATACACTATCACCTATGAATCATCAGTATAGTCGACGGCTTGAGAAGATAGAAGCGGTATTGCGAGCCTACCTACCGGAAACGCCGGATGCGGACTGGGGTGAAAGCGTTTTTTCGCTGCCTCGGGAAATGCTTTTGCCAGAACTTATGATGCCACTGACCATGCCGGGCTCTGATCTGGTTCAGCGCGGAGGCAAGCGCTGGCGGCCTTTGCTTATGACCCTTGTGTGTGAAACCATGGGCGGCGGGGAACGTTCCTTGCCGCTCACCCCGCTAGTGGAGTTCCCTCACAATGCCAGCCTCATTCATGATGACATTGAGGATAATTCTGACGAGCGTCGGGGACAGCCCGCGACGCATATCCGTTACGGTATTGACACGGCCATTAACAGTGGGGCGTTTCTCTACTTCCTGCCGCTTGCCTGTGTAAGAGACTGGGACGCGGCGCTGGAGCAAAAGGACATGGTGTATCAGCTGTGGGGCGAGTCTATGCGGCGACTGCATTTTGGGCAGTCCATGGACATCACCTGGCATCGGGACTCGGCCTGCATTCCGAGTCTTGAGCAGTATGATCTCATGTGCCGTCTGAAAACTGGCAGTCTTGCCTGGCTCGCGGTGGCTTTAGGACTGGTGACTGCCTTAGCATTGAGTGAAAAAAGAACGCTATTGATAAAAAAATGGGGTCAAGCTGCCGAAAAGTTAGGGATGGGATTTCAGATTCTTGATGATGTTAAAAATCTTACTACCGGGAATCTGGGTAAAAGGCGCGGCGACGATGTGGTTGAAGGCAAGAAGAGTCTTCCAGTGCTTCTGTATCTGCACGAGCGACCGGAGCGGGGTGAATGGTTTAGCACTTGCTTTGCTGAGGCGCGTAAGGTCGGCGTTGACGCTCCACTCGTCAATGAGCTTATCGCTGAGCTGGCTGTGTCTGGAGTTCTTGCTAAGGCTGAGGCGCGGGGCAGGGCATTGATTAACGAGGCGCGTGAGGCGTTCTCTGATATCCCAAGCAATTCTGGAGAAATGCGCGGCGAACTGAGCAAACTTTTTGATTTTATAGGCGGTACTTATGCGTAATGAACAGTCCATGAAGCAGGCTGAAATATGGACAATCACTTCACCGAATTCGAGTGTGACTAAAAGTGTGACGCTGGTTCTCAAAGTCGTTAATATTGAAACGCTGGTTCCTGTTTTTATTGATCAATCGGAAAGCCAAGCTCTTCTTAAAGTCTTGCATAAGAGGATACTGTCGAATCGTCCACTTGTTCATGGAGCGCTCCTATCCTTGATGGAGGATGCGGGGTTCTCGCTCTTTGAGGCTGAACTGTATGATATTCACGATGATATTCTTCTCGCCAGGGTACTGTTTGAGGGGCAGGATTCGGCGGAGAAACCATTGACAGCGCCGGTAACTCCGTCTGACGCCTGTATTCTGGCGACGCTGGCGGAGTGTCCCATTTATGTAGGGAACAATGTGATAGAGCAGATGGGCGTACCAGTTGGTATGGAGTTGGACAAACTTTGCCTATAATAGGCAATAAGGATGTTTTCAAAGTGCATGGCATTTTGTGATTTTTATTTTTCTAAGGATACGAGAATGAAAGAGAGATTGCAGATAGGCAAATTGCTGGTAAGTGTCGGCGTTGTATTGTTTTTTGGTTTTTCGCTGTTTTTTTTTATTAGCGCATTGTTTGAGCAGCCTGTGAAAACGCCTGTCATAGCTGAAGTCCCTATTGAAGATGAAGACACAGGACTGGGCGGTGGCGCCTTGTATCTTGCAACGTATTCTACACTTGGTGTAGAACCAGATTTGTCCCTGCTCGCCGACAACAATGCCGCGTTGGTGATTGAAAATAGTACTGAGGACGATGCGATAACGATTGGGGCGCTTGAGCCGGAGGAGTATTCGCGGATGCCTATCTTGAGCTATACCTCGTATAAAATAGCGGAAAACGATATGGTCGGCGGGCTTGCCATCAAATTTGGTCTTAATCAGGACACTATCATTTCGATTAACGGGATTACCAATACCCGCCTTTTGCAGATAAACCAAACGCTCCGTATTCCGAACCAGGATGGTATCCTTTATACTGTTAAAAAAGGTGATACGCTTTCGGCCATCGCCAAAGAACACAATGTGGATGTTGCAACGATAAAAACGGTTAACGAATTGTTTTCGGACGCTATCGCCGTGAGTACCAAGCTCTTTATACCCGGAGCCAGGCTGGATCAGATGGACCTGCGGGAGATAAACGGCGATCTCTTCTTATGGCCGGTACGTGGACGCATCACCTCAAACTACGGCTATCGTACCAACCCCTTTGGCGGTGTATCGCGTGAGTTCCATTCAGGCATGGACATCGCGGTTCCTCAAGGAACAGCGGTACGCGCCGCGCTCTCAGGGCGGGTAACTTCCGCTGGTTACGATAACGTGTATGGTAACTTTGTCGTGATTACCCACCACTCCAACTATCGTACCCTATATGGCCACATGAGCGCCATCAGAACAAAGGTCGGGGCTTATGTGGTTAGTGGTGAAGTCATTGGCGCGGCGGGAAGTACTGGTCGCAGTACAGGCCCGCATGTACACTTCACCGTATACAAAAACGGCGTTACCACGGATCCGAGACCGCTTCTCTCCAGATAGAACGCTCACTCAAGTTACGCGGCTGACCAAGCACATAGGTGAGTGCGTAACTTGATCTCTAAATCTTGCTGTTCTTTTGAGTCTGTGATAGATTAAGCGATATAGATATATCAGAGCTTGAAACTCCCTGTATTGTAATTGATGTGGAGCAGGCGCGGCGCAACGTAGTGGCAAAAGGAGAGACTAGACGTTAAATAAGGTGCGGAAGGGCGTTTTTCCCTCCCGTACCTGTTTGTAGCTTCATCATCCAGCGTCCGCACTAAACGGGCGGACTTATTTATGAACATATTTTAAAATGGTTCCCTCACCATGGCTACAATTTGAGCTGTCTGGACGTCCAGCGCTTTCAATGTAAGCCTTTGAGTAGAACCTGTTCCGCTAATACTGCCTGTTAT
>JAIRYV010000087.1 GCA_031267685.1 Treponema sp. | reverse complement strand
AACATTACTTCATACCTTGCCTGGTACAGGGCCTTGACCTGAGTACCTTTCCGGGCGTTTACGAAGCCGTCACTGAAGAAATTGACCGCATGAGCAAGGAGCTGTTTTAGCCGGAGCCTTTGCGTTGTCGACAAGTTAAGTGACTTTAACTGCTTACGCCTTGTTTCCCGGTTCTTCCTCCCTACGCCGACCCATACTATCGGCGTAAGGGCTAAATGTACTCACAGAGAACTCTGTTAGGCCCAAACAGAGAACTCGGTGAAGCCCTAACAGAGAAGTCTGTTAGGCCCAAACAGAAAACTCGGTGAAGCCCTAACAGAGAAGTCTGTTAGGCCCAAACAGAAAACTCGGTGAAGCCCAAACAGACTTCTCTGTTAGGCCCAAACAGAAAACTCGGTGAAGCCCAAACAGAAAACTCGGTGAAGCCCTAACAGACTTCTCTGTTAGGCCCAAACAGAAAACTCGGTGAAGCCCAAACAGAAAACTCGGTGAAGCCCTAACAGAGAAGTCTGTTAGGCCCAAACAGAAAACTCGGTGAAGCCCAAACAGAGAAGTCTGTGAAGTCCAAACAGAGAACTCTGTTAGGCCCAAACAGAGAACTCTGTGAAGTCCAAACAGAGAACTCTGTGAAGTCCAAACAGAGAACTCTGTTAGGCCCAAACAGAAAACTCGGTGAAGCTCTCACAGAGAACTCTGTTAGGCCCAAACAGAAAACTCGGTGAAGTCCAAACAGAGAACTCGGTGAAGTCCAAACAGAGAACTCGGTGAAGTCCAAACAGAGAACTCGGTGAGGCCCAAACAGAAAACTCGGTGAAGTCCAAACAGAGAACTCTGTGAAGCCCAAACAGAAAACTCGGTGAAGTCCAAACAGAGAACTCGGTGAGGTATCTTTCCTTTAACTTGTTGACACTGGGATACCGTACTCACAAGGGTTACATAGACCCCTGTGCCTCTATACCTTTAAGTCTGGCGATAACCACTTCCCCAACTACGGCGATGTCTTCGGCGGTAAAGGCGGAGACAAAATTGTCATTGAAGAGTATCTGGGCTGAAGGAGGGAATTCATCGTCCCCAGCCCAGAGAAGAATGTCCATATAAAGACCTTTGATAAATTCAAAGCGATACCCCGCATCTCCCTTGTCTAGGACTTCGGCGCAAAGGATTCTCATGATCCGCCGGAAGTTTTCTAAGTCATTGCCAAAGTCATTGGCCAAGCGTTTGAGGCATCGTCCCTCAAAGTTCCGGTAATACACTTCCCCCCACGGTATCTCTCGGTAAGAAAGCCGTCTCCCTGCTGCTTCGGTATAACGCCCCTCGCAGAGGTAGCGGAGAAAAAGGATGTTTTCATAACCCCGCTCCACCAACCTTCCCTCCACGTCCCGAAGTTCAAACTCCGGAAACTTGGCAAGATACGTCTTCCCCATGATACACAACTCAAAGGCCGATTCCTCCCGCAGAAAAGGAAGCGCACAGCGTCGGGCAATCTCGGCAGGAGCCAGTGTCCTATAAATGGATTTGAAATGTTCCAAAGAGCGCTGTATATGGCCTTTTTTTTCAGTTTCCATCATGCAAACAAAGCTCCATTAGTGTGGGGTAAAAAACAGGCAGCAATGAATTCATCCATGTATGAAGTATGGGCGGATAATTCCAGATAGGTCAAGCCATGGGCTATTTCAGCTATCCTTCCAGCTGCCCCACAGGAAACCGCCATGGCGTAAGCGCCATATAGGGAGGTATTGCCAATATAATGGTAGCGTTCAGAGGGAAGTTTAGGGAGCATACCAATGCGAATCGCCCCTTCCACATTGATGCCGCTGCCAATACCCCCGGCAATATAGACATCCTCAATAGCCTCCACACTGAAATCCAGCATGATAAGCATGGTCCTGATAGCTGAGAAGATCGCCCCCTTGGCGCGGATAAAGTTATCAATGTCCCCCTCAGTGATCCACAGGTTCTGGGCTATGGTATAGCTTCCCATGCCGTACTCATCGCGGTGTATCCGCTTCCCTTCACGCACAATTTTTCCCCGTGCGTTAATAATACTGCAACGGAAGAGTTCCCCGATCATATCGATAAGTCCAGAACCGCAGAGGCCAGATGGCTTTCCATTGCCGATGACCGTCAAGACGGGTTCCATAGTCGCCTCGTCAATACGGCAGGCTTCAACAGCGCCTTCAGTAGCCCTCATTCCACAGCTTATATCCCCTCCTTCAAAGGCTGGTCCTGCAGAACAGGCACAGCTCATGAGGAATTCGTCGTTACCAAAGACCAACTCTCCGTTGGTTCCCAAGTCTATAAAGAGGGAATACGTCTTTTTTTTGAAGATCATGGACGAGAAAACTCCGGCGCTGATGTCGCCCCCCACATAACTGCCGACCGCCGGAGCCAGAAGCAGTTCCGCATCAGGATGTACGTCCAAACCCGAATCAACACAGCGGAGTCGCCCCGCCTGAAAAAAAGCCGGAACATAAGGCTCCAGCCGCAAGTTATCCGGATAAACCCCTAAGAAAAGATGAGTCATGGTGGTATTGGCCGCTATTGCTACTCGGTATATCTGTTCCAGCGGAACCCCCGCACTGTCGCTGAGGCTCTGGACAAGGGGGATGATGCTGTCTTGGCTTATTGCTTTCCGCAGCCGTTCAAGGCCACCGGGACGGGTACTTTCAATGATGCGGTTGATCACATCCGCCCCATAACGTATCTGGTCGTTCCCCCCAGAACCTGCTGCGAGAACTTCACCAGTCTGAATATCCATCAACACCGCAGCCACTGTGGTCGTTCCAATGTCAATGGCAAGACCAGCCAGTACCGGCGCTTCTCCAGCCGGGAAAATGTCCAGAACCCGGTATCCACCGCCAGTCTCTTCCCGGATCACGCAGGTACAGGCAAAGCTGGATTCCCTCAGTATCTGGGGCAGCTTCCGTAGAGCGTGGAGGCTTAGGTCTATAGCCCTTGCTGTCCGAGAACAGAGCTTTTCCTCAATGCCTCGGACCAGCCGTTCCCGATCCGCAAGGGGATCATCGGCACTCGCTTGCCCCATATCGAGCGACAAGAACTCAATGCCGCTGCCCTGATGTCCCGAGACAGAACCCAGATACCCCATATCCCGCAGCTCTCCCCGAAGATGCTCAAAGGCCGCTTTATCCCGACCTGTTTGGAGTTCCGTTACCTTGATGCGATTCTTATACGCTCCGGCAGTGGCTGGTACCAGAACCGTCACATCCGATTCAGTTCGGGAAGCGCAGGCAAGGCGCCAGCCATCAGCATAGTCATCAGGGGAGATGAACCGACGGTTTCCACTCTCCACCTTTCCTCCAATGACCTTGACACGGCATTTCCCGCAGGTACCATTTCCCGAACAGGGAGCGTCAATGGCAAGACCAGCCTTTCTTGCTGCATCCAGTAGGGACTCATCCGCAGAAACTGCAAGGTTCATTTCCGCGCCGCCCTCAACCCTAAACAGAACTTTGCTTATCATACTGCTTTTAGTTTTTGGATGATTTCCCGCAAGGCTATCTTGATTGGCCCATCTTCCCGCAGCTCGACGAGGGGTTTCCCCTCCGCGTCATACTCGTAAACCTCCTCATCTTGGGGTACTACACCGATGAGGGACAGTTTCTGGGCATGAATTTCATCCAAGATACCTGCCTCCAGTTTTCCGCCTGGGGCGCGATTCACGATGAGATGTACCTCTTTTACCGACACCTCTAACTGCCCTATCATCTCGGCTATCCTGCCCGCCGCCTGAATGCCTCGTCGAGAACAATCGCTAACCAGAAGTATCAAATCCACCGGTGGCAGAATCCCCCGGCTTATATGCTCCAATCCCGCCTCGTTATCTACCACAAGGTACTGGTAGTTCTGATAATACTTCTTAATTTGCGCCCGAAGCAGGTCGTTGACAAAACAGTAACAGCCCTTTCCCTGGGTTCTCCCCATAATCAGCAGATCGTAATCCTTTTCCTCTGTCAGGGCTGAACCGAAGCGGAAATCAGTATACTCTTGTTTGGACATACCCGGAGGTATAGGCCCCTTCTCCATCATATCCGACTTGGCTATCTCTTCCCGGATGTCTCCGAGTGCGATTGGTTTTTCTACCCCCAAAACCTCGTTCAGGTTGGAATTCGCGTCAGCATCCACCGCCAGAATCGGCCCCTTACCAGCCTTCACCAAGTGATCCACAAAGAGGCCACAGACCGTTGTTTTTCCCGTGCCGCCCTTACCCGCGAAAGCTATCGTATAGGTCATTCGTATCTTCCTCCCAACTGTATTCTATTCTGGTTTCAAGGGTAGCATAGCTTCAAGATCAGCACAACAAGTCCTTATCTGTGCTTACAGAACTTCACGCTGTAGCCGAGTCAGATAGACTTCCTCTACCATTTCAAAACTCCAGGGGACGCTCGTTCAACCTCATACCGTAACAGCAGTATCGTCAGATGCCGCTTCTCTCGATGCCCATTCACGCGGCTGAAAACCTTCAGGTATCTCGATCTTCATTGTGTCGCCAGACTGGACAAGCACATACAGCCCCGCTGCAATAGCCGCTTCCCGCACTAGCACAGGAAACACTGCCCCAGCTATCGCTCCAATGACTATCCGCTTGTCGTTATACTTGTCCATATGTTTCCGTAAGAGTTCAAGCCGTTTGAGATGATGCTCAATGTCGGACTCTTTGGGTCGCGTTTTCACCTCCACCGCAATCGAATAGCGCATATTTTCGAGCAATAGGTCAATTTCAGTAAGCACTTTACCGTGTCCATCAAGAATTTGCCTTCCACCCGGCGACACATCATCAAAGTAATACCCCATGTCATTAAACTTTTTAGCGATACCGGGCGCTACAAGATGTTCCGCCAGTTCACCAAAGCTCATGTGCAGACCACCCATCTGTTCATTCAAGGCTTTGATTTGCCGAGCATTGTTCTTCACTAACTGTTCAGTCTTCTTAAACTGCCGGTCAGTCTCCTTAAACTGCCGGTCAGTCTCCTTAAACTGCCGGTCAGTCTCCTTCTGTGCCTCAAATAACTCCTTAAACTGCCGGTCAGTCTCCTTCTGTGACTCCTTAAACTGCCGGTCAGTCTCCTTCTGTGACTCCTTAAACTGCCGGTCAGTCTCTTGAAACTTCCGGTCAGTCTCCATCATCGCTGCCCAAACATCATCAAAGGTCAGTCCGCGCTGGGGCTGACGCTGTATTGGTTCCGTCATAATACCTCCTCACTCTAACTCCACTAAGCTTACATCCTTATCTCAACCTCAACAAGAGATTTCCTATGCTATCCTCTGCCGCGCCGCCACCTTCCCCTGACAAAGACTTTACGGCTCCTCTGCCGAGAGATGTACAACTCTCATTCAAGAGGTGTACATCTCTCGGTGATGAGTTGTACATCTCTCGTTCAAGAGTTGTACAACTCTTGGACGAGCCGTACAGGATAAAGCGCCCATAAATGAGACTGGTGTTGGATATGTCCCTTCTCTTTTCCTAAAGACAAGCGTTGAGATTAAGGGCGGCTTAAGTGTTCCGCTGACTGGCTTTGCAAATGACAGCACGTTAGGCTATACTATTCCCATGCGTCCATTTGAAGTAATTTCACCATTCAAACCTGCAGGCGATCAGGGAATGGCCATTGCAGCGCTTGCCGCAGGTGTCAAAGCTGGCGACCAGTATCAAACCCTCAAGGGCGTTACCGGTTCAGGAAAAACGTTTACTATGGCGAAGATTATCGAGGCAACCCAGCTTCCTACCCTCATCGTGAGCCATAACAAAACCCTCGCCGCCCAACTCTTTCGTGAGTTCAAAGGCTTCTTTCCTTATAACGCCGTGGAATACTTTGTCTCCTACTATGATTACTACCAGCCCGAAGCCTATGTTGCCAGCCGCGACCTGTATATCGAGAAAGATGCCTCCATCAACGAGGAGATTGAGCGAATGAGGCTTTCTACAACACGCAGCCTCATGGAACGGGAAGACGTAATCATCGTTGCAACCGTGTCCTGCATCTATGGCCTGGCCACCCCAGAGGTCTACCGCGAAATGACCGCTGTATTGGCCATAGGCGAAGTCCTCAACGTGGATGCCTTGATACGGCGCTTCGTGGAACTTCAGTATGAACGGAATGACGCAGTGCTGGAACGGGGTAATTTCCGTAGACGCGGAGACACTCTCGACATATTCCCCGCTTACATGGAGGAAGCTTATCGCGTTGACCTTGACTGGGATACTGTGAAGCGGATACGGCGCTTTAATCCCATCTCTGGCGAATACCTTGAAGAGTTGGATCGCGCGGTGATCTATCCAGCTAAGCAGTTTGTCATGCCACTGTATATGGTACAACGCGCTCTGGATAAGATACGTGCTGAACTTGCCGCACGCTATGAAGAACTAAAAAGTTACGGCAAAGTGCTGGAGGCCGAGCGGCTCAAAACCCGCGTTGAGTACGATATCGAGATGCTGACCGAGATGGGTTACTGTCCGGGCATAGAGAACTATTCTGCCCCGCTTGCTGGACGCAGTCCGGGTGAGCCGCCAGATACGCTCATCGACTATTTCCCCAAAAACGCCGGCAGGCCAGCCCACCTCACCTTTATCGACGAAAGCCATGTCAGCCTTCCTCAGATTGGCGCCATGTACGCGGGGGACCGGAGTCGGAAAACAAACCTTGTGGACTATGGTTTTCGCCTGCCCTGCGCTCTGGATAATCGTCCCCTGCGTTACGATGAGTTTGTAAGCCGTGTTGGTAAAACGATCTATGTATCAGCGACCCCGAATAGGGCTGAAATCGAGAACTCCACGCGGGTGGTGGAACAGCTTATACGGCCAACCGGACTTCTTGATCCAGAAGTTGAAGTGCGTCCGAGTGAAGGTCAGATGGAGGACATCTATGCTGAAGTGTGCGGGCGTATTGACGCGGGTGAGCGTTCACTCATTCTCACGCTTACCAAGAAAATGGCTGAGGACCTCACCGATTATCTTGTGCATAGGGAACTCAAGGTACGTTATATCCACAGTGAGGTAGAGACTATTGAGCGTGTCGAGATACTTACCCAGTTACGTCAAGGTGTGTTTGATGTGCTTGTGGGCATAAACCTTTTGCGTGAAGGCATTGATCTGCCGGAAGTTTCGTTTATAGCGATTTTGGACGCGGATAAGATCGGCTTTTTGCGCTCGCTCACCAGTCTTGTCCAGATTATAGGCCGGGCAGCGCGGAATGCTGCTGGTAAAGTGGTGATGTACGCAGACCGCATGAGTGATGCCATGAGTGAAGCTATTGCGGAAACCGAGCGTCGTCGTGCTGCGCAGATTGCCTATAACAAAAAGCACGGCATTACGCCCGCTACGGTTAAGAAAGCGGTTGCTGACATTCTCGTCCGGCACGCGGCTGAGGGACAGGAGGCTGCTGCCACTTCGATTGAAGTGCTTAAAAAGTCGTATAACATCCTTATTCCTGCTGAAAAGAAGAAGCTTCTCGCGGCGCTTAATGCTGAAATGCTGGAACATGCCAAAAAACTTGCGTTTGAACAAGCTGCCGCGATCCGCGACGAGATTCAGCGACTGGGCGGGTAATCAAAAGTATGAACAGTGTTGACTGCGGCTCAATGATTGGCCATGTTCGCAAAGTATGTAGTGCGTGGCGGCTACATCCCCTTTTGCGATCATCGTTACCCTCCGAATGTTAAGTCGGAAGATTACCTTTACTATCTTGATCTTAAAGAAAAGATGTTTGGAATGGGTTGAAAAGTGGTATTAAAACTGCTGTAAACCTTCTGGCTTAGGCATGAGGAGTGGCGGCACGGCAGAAGACAGCTTAGGGAACCGCTTGTTGACATTGAGGTAAAGAGCGTTTAGCATACACTCTCGTACCTGCGCAGAGTGGGGAACCAACGTCTGTGGAGATGAAGGCTCTGGCTCTTGGCGAGAAGGGTGAAACCGTCGTGGGAATACCGGAAACGGGAAGAAGCAGAAACCTTGTAGAGTAAGCCGAGTGATTGGCCCAAGCTACAAGCCCTTGGTTTTAGGCTGGGGGTTTTTGACTGGAGTTAGTGTGAGAATTACGATAAAAAACAGCGAGGCGTCTGTGCTCAGCATTCTGGGGAACATGGGTGTTGCGCTCAGTGCGCCTTGCGGTGGTCGGCATGTGTGTGGGAAATGCAAGGTGAACCTCATTGAAGGCCAGGTTCTTGGGGACACAGACAATGCTGGGAACTTTCTCGCCTGTCAGGGGATTCCCCTGACAGACATCACCGTGGAATTGCCCGATGAGCTTATCATACAGAACGAGGTGGAGGCATCTGCGGCTTTCTCGTCTGCTGTACGTTCCGGCGTTGCTCTGGACATAGGCACGACCACGCTTTCTGCCCGTCTGATTGACCTGGACACTGGCGCGACTCTGGCCACCCGCTCGGAACTGAATGACCAGCGTGTCTTTGGCGCTGACGTGGTGAGCCGGATTAGCGCCGCCAGAAATGGGAAAACAGCGGACCTGTTCGGCCTTATCAAGCGGCAGACGCAAAGGATTCTGAGCTCGTTCAGAGTAACCGAACTCGAACAACTTACGGTTAGTGGCAATACAACCATGCTTCATCTCTTCACCAATACGGATCCGTCCAGCATGGGGGAATTGCCCTTTACGCCGGTGTTTCTCGTGGAGCGGAACATAGCTGGTGTGGAGCTTTCTCTGCCCGTGCGCGAGGTTAAGCTCTTGCCGTCGATTGGAGCCTTTATGGGTAGCGACATTGTGGCTGGCCTTGCCTCTCTCGACATACTACACGGCGATAATAATGCCCTGTTCATCGACATTGGCACCAATGGTGAGATGGCTCTGTTCCATGATAGAAAACTGTACTGCTGTTCTACTGCCGCTGGGCCAGCCTTTGAGGGTGCGGAAATCTCCTGTGGTATAGGTTCTGTCCCCGGCGCCATTAACAAGATCACGTGGTCAGGCGAGGAGAGTCGGCTTTCCTTTACCACCATCGGGGATTCGCCTCCGCTTGGTGTCTGCGGTTGTGGCCTCATCGACGCTATAGCCATCATGCTTTCCACCGGCGTCATTGACGAAACCGGCGCAATGGATACCGAGCGTTTTACGATTAGTAATGGCATTTCGCTGATAAACCGCGATGTACGGCAATTCCAGTTAGCCAAGGGCGCGATTCTGTCAGGCATCAAGATACTGTGTAAAAACGCTGGTGTGGAGCTAAGTGAAGTGAGCGTGGTTTTTATCGCCGGTGGCTTGGGCTTTTTCATTGACCAGCGAAACGCAGTGCGCGTCGGTCTTTTGCCCAGAGAGTTTCTCGACAGGATCAAGGTCTGCGGCAACCTGAGTCTGAAAGGCGCGGTTCAGTACCTTACAGAACCTGGGTTTCTCACAGCTGCCAAAGCTATCATCAACAAAAGCATTTTACTCGATCTTGCCGCTGATCCGGCCTTCATGGACGAATTCGCGGAAAATATGCTATTTGTAAGTTAAAGATGCGTTTTTGCTTTGATTTTACTTTCAAGTGTCTGACACAAAAGGCAGGGGCTGCATCATGCAGCCCCAGACACCTTATTCAACTTTGAACTTGGAAATTTCAGCAACAAGACCATCAATCGCATCTTTGTTCTTGCCGCTGAGCGTGTTCACTTGGTTCACCGCAATGTTGATCTGCTCAACGCCAGTCGACATCTCATTCATCCCGTGGGTAATCTCCTGGGTGAGCATCTCAAGGTTCTTACTCTCCTTGATAACCTGCTTGCTGCCTTCCTGCATCTCGGTTGAGCCATCCTTCACAAGCTGCGTGAGATTGTTAAGCTCTCCCACCGATTCAAGTACCTGCTGACTGCCTGCACTCTGCTCTTCCATCGCGCTCCTGATATTGTCTTCCTGAAGAGAAACCGTCTTTACCCCAGCATCTATAGCCGCAAACTTATTCAGTACCGCATCAGTAGACTTCGAGATTTTGTCAATGGATTCCTTGATCCGCTTCAGCACCGTGGAAATAGTCTTGGACTGTTCACCAGAGGATTCAGCGAGTTTGCGTATCTCATCAGCCACAACAGCAAAGCCCTTCCCAGCCTCTCCTGCATGCGCCGCCTCAATAGCCGCATTCATTGAGAGAAGATTCGTCTGACTCGCAATGTTTTCCATCACCGAGTTGATTTCAAGGATACCTTCCGACTCACGCGCAATCCCCTGTATATCCGTTGCCACTTCCTGAAGTCCCTCCCGCCCAACTTCTGAGGCACTCGCAAGCTCACTCACATTACTCGCGTTCTTAATCAGAGTCTGCGTTACCGACTGAATGTTGGCGAGCATTTCTTCAATCGCCGAGGAAGAACGCGACACACTCCCGCTCTGGTTGTCCACATTACCGTTGAGCTTATCAATATTGAGTGATATCTGTTCCATAGTGGCGTTGGTTTCAGTAACCGACGCTGACTGGTTGATAACTTGTCCCTTGATCGAGTCAATATTCGAGGTAATTTCATTCACCGCCGTTGCGGTCTGGTTCATGTTAGATACAAGCTCATTCCCGATGTCAAACATGGACACAGACTGGTGTTTAATATTCATAATGGCCGATCTGATCTTTTCCATCGTTGCATTGAAGTAGGTTCCAAGCTCCCCGATTTCGTCCTGCGTAAAGATCGCCAAGCGCTGCGTCAAGTCGCCTTCGCCTTCAGAAATATCCTTTATGGCATTGGCAACCTGCGCAATACGCTTCGTTACGGCTCCAATCACCAGGAAAGTAGTTATAGACCCAACAGCTATAGCAATAAGAATAATAATTATCGTAAACCTCATTAAATTATCCAGGTCGGCAAATACCGTTGTCTCCTCAACCGAAGCAAGAAGAGACCAAGCGGTTTTCACATCACCTACATAGAACGGATAAGATTCAAATATGCGCTCGCCGCTACTGCCCAGATAGGGCTGTCCGCTTCTCAGTGATCCTTCTATCCTAGATACAACCTCCTCACCCAGTATATTGAGAGACGAGGGATCCCGTATGCTCTTGCCCACCATGTTTGAATCATAATGCGCCGCAATGGTCCCGTTGGTGGAATACAAAACCGCCCGACCAGTGTCCAAGGGTTTTACCTCTTTTATAAGAGTCGATGAATCAGTCAAATCAAGCATGATGCCCACACGCCCCACAAGTAACCCAGTATTCGGCCCAGTATCAATGATGATGGGATAACACAGCCGGGCAACCAGAATCTGCTGGTTATTCATATTGGCAAAATACGGATTGTTAAAAACCGGCTCGGTTTTATCAAGATTAGCAACTAACTCATTGTACAGCTCATACTGCGAGACAGGACGCTTGTCGAGCGTTCCTACTCTCCGCGAATACCAGCTCATATACCTGCCAGAAGAATCGCTTCCCTCTGTATTGACGTATGCCGCGTCATTACCGTCCAGCGCATTGGGCTTCCAAAGGGTGAAAATCCCCACAAAGTTCGGGTTCGACTGCATGATACCCTCTATTGTGGCGTCATACTGCATGCGTCGATTTTCAGCCGGTATCTGTTCAAATGCATTCATAGTATCCGCAAGCGTCTTGGCCACAGTCAGGTAATTCTCATACTTACTAGCCAGTCTGGACGCATACATACCATTTATATTCGTCAGGATTTCCTCTGCCGACTCCAATTGAAGCGTACGCGCCTGTGAGAGGAGAACGAGCGCTACAGTTATGACCGATACTGCTATCAGAGCAAATACAATCAACGGTAACTTTAATTTCAACTTCATAAACTATTCCTTTTAATAAATTCAATAAATTCACCACCTAATGGTCATCTGAGGAGTGAGTGTTTTGAACAACTATAAGATATTCATAACAATTCGTCTACCCTTTTCCCTAAGCATAAAAAGGGGCGAGGATCCCTCCCCGCCCCCTGATAAATACACAAAACTAAGCACCACCCACTGTTAAATTCGCGTTAAGACCGCTAATCAAAAAAAGTACGGCAGACTTCAGCAGCAGAAGCAGCGTCCGATGTATAGGCATCTGCGCCAATCTCCTCGGCAAAGTTCTGGGTAACCGGAGCGCCGCCGACCATGATCTTCACCTGATCGCGGAGTCCAGCTTGCTTAATGGCGTCGATCATATCCTTCTGCGCCATCATGGTAGTCGTTAAAAGAGCTGAAAGACAGACAACTTTCGCCTCAGAAGTCTTGATAGCGTTAATGACCTTTTCCGGAGGGCAGTCAACGCCAAGGTCAAGCACTTCAATGCCTTTCCCCTCAATCATCATCTTGACAAGGTTCTTACCAATGTCATGGAGGTCTCCCTTGACCGTGCAGATGATAGCCTTGCCCACAGGCTGAATGCCAGCCAGCGCAAGAGCGGGCTTGAGCGCAGCACTCGCGTTGTTCATCGCACGCGCTGCAATCAGCACTTCTGGCACAAAGACATCGCCATCCCTAAACTTCTTGCCAACCACGTTCATGCCTGCAATCAGCCCCTTCTCCAGAATAGCCGCTGGCGAAACTCCCGCTGCCAGCGCTTTCTGAACAGCCGCGACAATATCTTTTGCCTTTCCTCTCTGCAAAAGCCCAGAAATTTCAGTAAAGTTCTCCGAAAAATCACTCATAATATACTCCTTCTTGGTTTTTCTCTCTCTTCGTTTGTTCAGTCCACATCCCCAACGACAAGTACAGAATAAACTACGATATATGTATTAGCAATCACATAGTTTGCTGAAAAAGAGTAAATCCTTGTCATAATCGCCTCTGGCAGCAAAGCTGGAGGTCAATACCGTTATTTTTTCCGCCGGTACCTGTTTCGATTCAACGGCGTCTTCATCTGCCGCCCTGTTCAACTCATTACAAGCCGTTTAAGATTTAGTGCCATCTATCCATAATTGATTACCATCAATTCGCAACTATGTATGAGACTCCTGCAAATATTTCTAGACCATTCTTGATGGATGTTCCGTTGCTGACAATTATGTGCCAGTTGCTGGCACTTGTGTTTCCACCATTTTTGATTATGTATGAGACTCCCGCAACTATTTTTCAGTCATTCATAACTATTGTTCCGTTGCTGGCAATTATGTGCCAGTTGCTGGCACTTGTGTTTTTTAGCTGGCACTACATTGCCAGCGACGCATAACTAATTGTCAGCAGTTGATACTGCATCTTTTTGGCTCATACATAATTATGAGCCGCTGGCAATTATGTATGAGCGGCTGGCAATTAGTTAAAAATCTATGCCTACTAAGGTAGAATGAGTGTGTGTATGATACATGAAGAAAGGGGCGATCAGGAATTGTCGCTAAACGACTGGAATTTCACTCTTGTATTCAGCTATGATGGAACAGAGGTCACTGTTTTGAAGAAATTCACGTTCTTTTTATTGATAACAATAATAACAAGTGTTTGTTTCCTGTGTCTTGCCTGTTCTCGAAGTGCGCCTCGGATTCCGTATGGCGTCATACAGCTTGTGTACTATCAAGGGCAGGATGCGCCGGAGGAGCGTTTCTCGCTGTTTGTACTAGCGGAAGACGATGACGGAATCGAGAATCTTGAGGGCCTATACCTGTATCACGACCATGAGGGCCTACACTGGCATCTCTCGTTTGAGGATTGGATTAGTTTTGACGACAACGGTAAAACGTGGATCGGCAGTCGTGCCATTGCCATGCCGGATAATGAAAGCCTGCCTCGTGGCCAGTACCGCGTAGTGCTGATAAACAAGGGTGGAGAACGAACTGAACGGGTTCTTGCCTTTGACGCGCCGCTTGAGCCGCGTCATTCATTTCCACTCTTCAATGTGTCAGAGGGCAACTATACGATTGGATCAAGTTATCCGAGTCATTCGTTTATTTGTTATGACGGGGAGGGCAATGTTACGCGAACAGTGCGTGTAGAAAACCTGAGCGGCACTATTGCGTCTTTGGGGCTTTCGTCGAATGTCAGGGCGCTAGCGCTCTGGGCAGAGGATGCGGAGTACCAGACTTCCGCGTTAAGCGATCTGCTTGTGATACAGTAGTATTATGGATAAGGAAATGAGCGAGCGGACTGAGGATCGCCGGA
The DNA here is from genome assembly GCA_031267685.1 of Treponema sp. Lineage (GTDB taxonomy): Bacteria > Spirochaetota > Spirochaetia > Treponematales > Breznakiellaceae > JAIRMT01. Next base: position 1,280 of record JAIRYV010000087.1, on the reverse strand, counting down.
TAAGAAGCTATGTTTTACGCGCTGGGCGCATGAGCGATGCTCAGCGGCGTTCCTATGAAACCCTGTTTTCCTGCTATGGTGTTCCGTTTGAGGCGAGCGTGCTTGACTATACCTCAGTCTTTGGCAGGCGGAATCCGCTTATCATTGAGATTGGCTTTGGCATGGGCATTGCCACTGCTATGATTGCGGAGGCGAATCCTGACGTGAACTATCTAGGTATTGAGGTACACCGGCCTGGCATTGGCAAGTTACTCTGGGAAATTGAGCGACGGAACCTTAGCAATGTTCGTATTATTGAACATGACGCGGTTGAGGCTCTGGAATGTATGATTCCGGTGGCTTCTGTTGCGGGTTTTCATATTTTTTTTCCGGACCCTTGGCCTAAGAAGCGTCATCACAAGCGTCGTCTCATCACCCGTGCGTTTGCGGGCTTACTTGTGTCGCGTTTGATTCCTGGCGGCTATCTCTACATGGTTACTGACTGGGCAGAGTATGGGGCTTGGGCGTTAGCGGAACTGAGCGCTACTGAGGGGCTGGTCAACGTCTATGACGGCTTTGCCATACCCCAGAGCTGGCGGCCTGAGACGAGGTTTGAGCGGAAAGGCATTGAGAAACAGCATAGTGTTTGGGAGTTATATTTCAAACAAGGTTAAAAGAATATGGCAAGAAAACAAGACGAGCATAAGGCAGTGGTGTCTGACACCACGAAACGAAGTGAGCGGGTAAGCGCACTGGCAGCGGTGTCTGACACCACGAAACGAAGTGAGCGGGTAAGCGCACTGGCAGCGGTGTCTGACACCACGAAACAAAGTAAGCGTGGAGGCACATTGGAAGAAGTGTCTGGCACTGAAGCAGCGGTGTCTGACACCACGAAGCAAAGCGATGTGTCTGGCACCACGAAGCAAAGCAAGCGTGGAGGCACACCGGCAGCGGTGTCTGACACCACGAAACAAAGCGATGTGTCTGGCACCACAAAGCAAAGCAAGCGTGGAGGCACACTGGCAGCGGTATCTGACACTGAAGCAGCGGTGTTTGGCACTGAAGCAACGGCGTCTGACACAGAAACAACGGTGTCTGGCACCACAAAGCAAAGCAAGCGTGGAGGCACAGGGGAAGATGTGTCTGGCACTGAAGCAGCGGTGTCTGGCACTGAAGCAGCGGTGTCTGTCACCACGAAACAAAGAAAGCGTGGATGCACACCGGCAGCGGAGTATGAAGCAGCCAAGTCTGTAACTGAAGCAGCGGTCACTCACCCCGCGAACAAAGACACTCTAGCAGGC
>JAIRYV010000070.1 GCA_031267685.1 Treponema sp. | reverse complement strand
CCAAAACTCCCGGCGGCCATTTTCGACGCGTGCGCAGGGAGTGCCGTGGGATTGCTCCCCACCGTTGACGGATTCATCGCTGCGGCACCACCCGATGCACCGCCCATGCCTGCAAGCTTTATCGCCACCCTGCTGTCCCGCTGTCCCAATCTCCCTTCTGCTGCAATCACTTTTCAGGGACGACACAGGCCTTCCCATTCCCCCGGCGCACCGACGGTTCTCGGCCATTCCGGTCTCTGCCCCCTGGTAAAAGCTGCGGTCCCAAATTGTCACCACCACTCCTCATTCTCTCCGCCCCACTCGGCTTCGTCCATTTGCGCCCGTCGCCCTGCCCAGAGGAGTGGTGGTGCTTCCTCCTCAGCTCCCGCGGGCAATCTTGTCAATCCTGACAATTCTGGCAATCCTGGAATTTGCTCCAGTACATAGTGCTGATACTGGACGCCTATGAGAAAGAGGTAAACGCGGAAGGGGACATCAGCGGGAAGAAAGACTTTCGGTATCCGCTGGTACTGCCGATTGTTTTCTACGATGGGGAAGGCGAGTGGACAGCGGAGACGAACTTTCTGCAGAAGACCGAGCCGAATGATCCGTTGTACGCGAAGTACATTCCGACGTTTGAGTACATGGTGGTGAATCTGAACAAGTTGAGTCGAGAAGCGTTGTTACGGTTTGGCGATCCGTTATCATTTATGATGCTGATAGACAAGATACGACGTCCAGAGGACATGAGTTTATTATCAAACATTCCTGCGGGCTATGTGCAAAGTTTTTCGGACTCGTTGAATGAGGGTATAAAGAAGTTATTGGTGGATGTGATAACGAGCTTACTCGTGCGAGCGGATATACCGCGTGAGGAGATAGACGTGGTAACGCATGACATACAGGAACGGAGGTATTCAGAGATGTTTAACTGGCTGGAAGGCTACAGTGTTCAGGAGACTCGTCGGCAGGTTCGGGAAGAGGAGCGGCGGGTGTGGGAAGAGAAGTTGCAGCAGGCTGAGACCCAGCGCCAGCAGGCTGAGGCCCAGCGCCAGCAGGCTGAGGCCCAGCGCCAGCAGGCTGACCGAGAGAAAGCCGTGCTTGAAGAGCGCATTCGGTATCTTGAGCAGGCTGTTAAGGAACAGGGGCTTAGACTCTGACAAGGGGTGACGATGAGAAGGTGCGGAAGTATAAGGTTGTTACAAGGATTCGGAGAGGTATTCAGAGATGTTTGACTGGCTAGAAGGCTACAGTGTTCAGGAGACTCGTCGGCAGGTTCGGGAAGAGGAGCGGCGGGTGTGGGAAGAGAAGTTACGTCAGCAGGCCGAAGCCCAGCGTCAGCAGGCCGAAGCCCAACATCAGCAGGCCGAAACCCAACATCACCAGGCTGAAGCCGTGCTTCAAGAGCGCATTCGGCTTCTTGAACAGACTATTAAGGAACAGGGGCTTAGGCTCTGACAAGGGGCTGCGGTGTTTGATCGGCTGGAAGGGTACAGTGTTCAGCAAACCCATCGACAGGTTCGGGAAGAGGAGCCGCGAGTGTGGAAAGAGAAGTTGCGGCAGGCTGAAACCCAATGTCAGCAGGCCGAAGCCGTGCTTCAAGAGCGTATTCAGCTTCTTGAACAGGCGCTAAGGAACAGGGCGTTTAAGCTCTGGCGGATGCCCGGTAGTGCGATTGGCTATAGTATCAGGAGACCCGCTGACAGGTTCGATTGATCAACAGCGCCTTTGCCGTAACACGCAGGCGCTATTTTTCTAATTCATCGCATTATATGACGGTAACTGCCTCAGATATCATATCATACAGTATGCTTTGTCCATAATAAAAAAATAGTTCATCTATGAGATGATATACCAAAGGCTGCTCTGTTTAGGGACTCTTCTCGGCACAGAACCGGGCATACGGTTGTGGAGGGCGTTACAGAGCTTCAGAAGCGTATACAGCGTCGGGCTGTGCTTACCTATCTCAATATAGTTCACGTGGTTCTGGGATGGTCCTGCTTTGAAGGACATATCTATCTGCAAGATACACAGCTTCTCTCGTTCCTCCCTCAAGCGTTGAGTGCAACGCTTGACCTGGGTATCTATCAGAGCCTCATCCTCTACATACTCGTAATCTACCCTATTGTGTGCATTATCACCGCTTCTTATGTTGACAAATACACAAACTAGGTGATAGAGCGTTTTTCGCGCTCTTCTCGTAAGCGATCCGCAATCCGCTGTATTTGAAACGCTATCAGCATCCCGTCTTCTGAGGATTCATGATCAAACATATCAGCTTATTACTACAGTTTTTACTTTGATACTATACACAACAAGGTGAAATTTGCTATCTCAATAGACAGTTATCCTAATCCGCCTCATACTCCTGAAAGGCGATATTATCGTTACTGAATAGCGCCGTCAGAAAACCACGAGCGGCGCATGGATATGACATCACAGTACAGTGCGGTTTGCAAATGTAAACCGCATCGTCATGGATGACATTCTCATCGCGTCATCATGGTTTCAAGATACACCGTGGTAAACATACTAATGGGTATTAGGTCGCCGTATTTTGAGGATCCGCTTAAGCGAATTGAGGATCCGCTTAAGTATTTTGAGGATTCGCTTAAGCGAATTGAGGATCCGCTTGAGCGAATTGAGGATCCGCTTAAGCGAATTAAAAGGATGTTCAAAATGACTGACTATATGCCTGCGAAGGATATGGATTTCTTTGAATAGTCGTTGATTTTCAGTGCGCTTTGCGTTGAAAATCAGATGTATTGAAGACTTCCATCCATCGAAATTATTGCGATAGACACAGAAGTAACGGATATGGAAGACGCCACCAGCATAGTATCCGACTGGATTCGGTCTTTTGTCGCCTGCATGATTACCACGGCACTGTATGCCTCCGTTTCATGCTTGAACTGTTCCTGTATATAATGGTCTGACTGTTGGCGGCGGACATCTGGTTGAAAGATTTTTGACTGATGGACAGAACAATGAGGTGATGGTTGCTAGAGAGTTGAGCAAAGCTATAGCTGGCTGTGCAGTTATAGTAAATCGCGGATATGACTGTAACGAATTTCGTAACGAACTAGTCATACCCGGACGGAAGAATCGTATAGTACATGCCAATATCCGTATTCGGGAGGCGGAACCCGCCAGGAATAGCCGGTTTTCAGGATATACCGTATCACACAACATGCTTTGTAATAGGATACTGTGGGTTGACGCCCCTTTCAGATATAATCTCCTTCAATGATCGGTAACACCTTTCGGTTAAATAGTTCATCGCTTATCGGATACAACCATTTGTTTCTCTCCATGTGCCTTTCCGCTGCCGTTTCTGTATGTCAACCGTTACTAACCGTGCCTCGTGTCCGTGAATCAAAGGCTATGAATGTACAAAACCGAAGGAATAGTGCGGATGTTCTTAACCGCCTTGTGTAAATTGTCCATAGATTCAAACTGGAGTGTGAACACGCCACTCAGACGCTTTGCTGTGTGTTCCTCAAGACGCCCCTCAAGCAGATAGCCCTGTTGTTTGCGAATTGCGCCCTCAATTTCGGAAAAAAGATCGGGAGCAAAACGCGCCTCAATGCGGAAACGCCGTATGAGCGTTGTTCCCTCCCACTCGACCACCAACTTTCGTTCTTCAAAGTCGCTGATGTTAGCAAGGTTTGAGCAGTGCTGCTGGTGAATGATGATACCGCGTCCACGCGATACATAGCCGACAATGGGATCGCCGTTCATTGGACTGCAGCAGCGGGCAAAATGAACCAGCATATTCTTTTCATCCTGCACTTTAACGCGCAGAAACTGGTTGGTCTGCTGCGGCGTCGCTACTAACTGCATGGACTTCGGCAGCATCTCTGAAGACGGCATCTTAGATGATGGCGTTTTGCTCATTGATCTTTGTTCAGCGGCTTCGGCAGTGGGTGTTGTGAACGCGGAATCGTTCTGCTGGAGCCATGCGCGTATCTTACTTCGCGCTTTAGAGGTCTTTACAAACGAGAGCCAGTTGAGGTGCGGGTGAGCGCTGGGCGATGTGAGTATCTCGACGACCTGTGTGTTCCGTAGTTTCTGGCTCAGAGGGATAATCGCACTATCTGCCTTTGCGCCAACGCAGCGGTCGCCAATTGCGGAATGAATGCTGTAGGCAAAATCGATCGCTGTTGCGCCATCAGGTAACTCAATCACCTTACCTTGGGGGGTAAAGACATAGATCGAGTCTTTCAGGAACTCGCGCTTGATGATGTCAAGGAACGAGGCGGAATTCAGTTTATCAGCACTTTCTTCCTGCTGCCACTCTCTCAGCTTGTTGATGATCGAAATGTCTACTGGCCGCACGATTTCATGGGTAGATCCTTTCTTGTAAAGCCAATGGCTGGCAATACCATTCTCAGCGACATGGTGCATTTCTTCGGTACGAATCTGTATCTCAAGCAGACTGCCATCCTCGTCAACTGTCATAACAGTGGTATGCAGGCTTTGATACCCATTAGCCTTGGGCATGGCGATATAGTCTTTGAAACGTCCTTCAATGGGCTTCCACAATCGGTGTACCAGTCCCAGCAGGGTATAACAGGCTTCAACGCTATTACAGAGGATACGCAGGCCGAAGAGGTCAAAGAGTTCGTCTGCACTTTTATTGCGCTTTCGCATTTTTTGATAGATCGAGTAGAAATGTTTTGCACGTGCTTCCACCTTGATCTTTAGACTGAGTTTATCCGCTTCTTGCATGACCAGGGTTTGAGTGGTGTTGAGAAAGGCTTTTCGCGCATTTTTTTTCTGTGCAACGATCTCCTTAATCTGCTGATAGGCATCGCGATTAAGCTGTTTGAGTGCGAGGTCTTCGAGTTCGTCCTTAATCCATGCAATACCGAGTCGGTCGGCGAGTGGGGCGTAGATGTCGAGGCATGCTTGAGCGCAGTTCTTGCGTTGTTGTTCTGGCAGGTGGTTCAGATTCCGCAATTCTGAAAGTGTTGCAGCCAGTTTGATAAAGATGACCCGTATGTCCCGCACCATAGCGAATAGCATTTTGCGTATATTTTCAGCCTCATGCAGGGTACGGTTTTTCGCGGGTAGTGCCGTGATTCGGGTTACGTCCTCGACCAGCATAGCGACTTGAGCGCCGAACCCTTGCTGTACGGTTGAGAGGGGCGTATCCAGCAGGAGTGCGGCAATCACAGCATCTGCGTCAAGATCAAGGTCGAGCAAAATCGACGCTGTTTCCAGGGTATGGAACATGTCTGGCACTTGCCAGTCCTCAAGCAAGGTAAGTGCCGCATTTATACGTTTGTGATCTCGCGTTATATACTTTATATTGGCTTTGAAAGCCGCTATAGATTCATTCATAGTCTTGTATTTTTAATACTATCACGCACGAATAGCGGGCGCACAGGAATCGCGTACAATGAGCAGGGGGGGTATGAGGCTATTTTTCGGTGCATTGCCGGTTTCAGCGAGGCTGATGGCACGATCAACCAGAGCGCTGCCAAACGCCGCATAGTTATAATCAATTGAAGTGAGACGTGGCGTAACGATTTCTGATAGGAATGTGTTGTCAAAGCTGATGAGGGACAGGTCACCGGGTATGGAGATGCCGTGTTCATGTGCGGCACGCAAGGCGCCGACTGCGCAGTAATCATTCCGCGCAATGACTGCAGTGGGCAGGAGGCGGCTGCTATGCAAGAGACGCTGAAGGCAATCGTAACCATCATCAACAGAGAAACCGCCTTCCTGTACATACTCTTCACGGAATGGCAAGTGGTTAATGTCCATGAGATAAAGGTACTGCTGCCAGCGCTGATAGCTTGATCGATCTCGTTTTTCACCGCCGATAAGGGCGATTTCCCGATGGCCATAAGCAACAAGGTACTCAAACGCGAGCCGCATGGCTTCTGCTTGATTGATATTGAGGCAATAGCAATTGATTCCATCCAGTTTACCTGTTGTGATGAAGGGGATCTTCTGGCTGATCCGGCCTACCCGCGTTACATAATCTGGATCAGAGACCAGATCGTCAGTTCTGCAACCCATTTGAATGATTGCGTCAACCCGCTGTGCATAGAGTTTTTCGAGATTAGCGTTCTCAAGCTCCTTATTATTCAGGATATTGCAGAGCAGGATCGTGTAACCGCGCTTGTTTGCGGCTTTTTCACACTCAACAACCAGCGTCGCATAGTAGGGATTACAGATGTCAGCGACCATGAGACCAAGCGCCCGTGTGTGCATATCGCTGAGGCTCCGCGCCTGTACGTTTGGCTGGAACTTGTACTTTTGAATCAGAGCTTCAACTGCTATGCGTTTTCTGTCACTGACTCGTGCCTTTTTTGTAAGCACTCGAGATACTGTAGCCGGAGAAACTCCAGCCTCATGCGCAATGTCATAGATAGTGATGTTATCAACAGATGCCATATATCAAGAATATGCCAAGTCTGGTGTTTCTGGCTATTCCCCTAGTAGTGAAACAGTAATTCAACGTTTGCTTGGTTTTAGTGTCAGAGGCCCCAACGCCTTGACCTTAGTGCTAGGCACTGTAAGCAAGGGGAGATTTTAAGAAAGACGATACTGATAAAGCCTAAGAAGTTTATGTTCGATTTTTCATAGCGCACAGCCAAGCGTCGATTCTCCTTCAGCTTCCTAAAGAGCCGCTCTATCACACCTCGTTTCTTATACTGCTCTTTGTCATAGGCTATCTGTTCTCTCCGATTTCTCCGTCCAGGTATCACCAGTTCGTTAGTATTCCCCACTAGTTCACGGCGAAACTCGTTACTGTCATAGCAACGATCCGCTATCATCGCATAGCCGACTATATCTTTGCTCAACTCGGTAGCAACCGACACATTAGCGCTCTGTCAACCAGTCAAAAACCCTTCAACCAGGTATTAGACAAGCTCAAATACCAACAAATACCGGTATTGTAGTGGCGGCTGTCTCTAGCCACTGTCCGCCTGAATACAGCTCATGGTCAAAGAAGCCTCGCCATGAACCAGGCGGGAGCCAGAGCCGGCGCGTATCAAGCCCTGCGTAAAGGACCGGCGCTACGAGCAGATCACGCCCCAGCATGAACTCGTCGTCGATGGCGAACGCCTCTTCCTCACCACTCCAGTCGTAAACCAGCGCTCGTATAAGCGGGCAGGAGTGTTCCACGCAATAGGAGGCTTCAGCGAGCAGGTAGGGCAGTAGCTTCATTCTAAGCTTGTGGTATGCGCGGATACGGTCGAGATACGCTTCCTGTTCCATAGCTGGCAGCGTTGCCGCGATATTCCAAGGACTGCGCTCGTTGTTGTCCAGCGTTTCTTCACCGGCAAACTGTCCGCCATCCGGCTCGGAATGCCACTGCATGATTGGCGAAAAGCAGGCAAGCTCTGTCGCACGCAGATACAATTCCGCGTCCGGCAACGGCCCCGCGAAACCGCCTATGTCAAAACCCCAGAAGATAACTCCTGACAAGGCGGCGGAAAGACCAGCGTGTAGCTGGGCGCGTAATTCCTCAAAGGTAGACCGCTGATCTCCAGCCCAGAGGATCGGGGTTGTATGCTGTCCAACATAGCCAGCCCGACTAAAGAGCGTCCGTCCCTCGCCGACAAAGTCCGTATATGCGCGGACATAGCTTTGTGCGTAAGCGTTTATCATGTCCGCACCGCCTGAGCCATTGGCAAAGGAAATATCCTCACGGTAGATAAACTCGCCGCCATCAGTTTTAAAGCCATCGACGCCGAGGTCGAGCAGATAGCGTCTCTTGTCAAACCAAACTTGCCGTGTTTCAGCGTTGGTAAAATCTGGCAGCAAAGAACCGGCGAACCAGTGGCCTTCAGGTATGGTGTAAGGTTTGCCTTCGCTGTCCATGACGCAGAGCTTATGCTCGATGGCATAAGCTCGATCACAGTCGCGCTGGATACAGGCCGACTCGTCCTTATCTGGCCACTTGTAGACTGGAATCTGCCAGAGCAGCAGACGTAGCCCTGCGCTATGGAGTTTCTCGATCATGCCGCGTGGATCAGGCCACTTGCTTGTGGCAAAGTCAAAGTCTTTGCAGCGCAACGCGGCGTTGCCCGAAACCGGCGTATAGTCTGCGCCGTTAAAAATGTAAAAGGTTGCCTCATCGCTCCACGCTTCAATAACTAGAACAGACGCGGGGAAATCGTGCTTGATAAGCAGATCAAGTTGCTGCTCCACCTGTTTCTGGGTATTCCACCGGTTCGCCGAAATCCAGGGGCCAAATACCCAATCAGGCGGCAGTCGTGCCGGACCAGAGAGCATCATATAGTCAGCGATGATCGCGGCGGGACTGCCTGAAAAGAGTGCAATTTCCACGCCGGCGGGAAAATCCGTCGTTTCGATCTTGTCCACATCCAGATTCAGGTGCGCGTTTAACACAAAGCGCACTGTTATCTCCTCGCTAAAGTCAAAGGCGCTCACCCGCCATGTATCGATATAAAGGCCAAAGCCTGAATCGGTAAAGAAAAATGGTGCGGGACAGTACGTTTTGTCTCCCTGATGGCAAAAATGTTCTTCCACCTTGTTGATAACCCGCTGTCCCTTCTTGTTCAGCGCATCAAACCGCTCGCCCATTCCGTATACGCCCTGGTAAGGCAAACGAATCGCCAGCGCCGGATGTCCCGCTTCCTCTATAACGCACAGATGCGCCACGCCACCGGGGAAGGGGAAGTCAGCTGGTTTTTGCTGTAACGAAGCAAGAGTCATATGTTCCATGATTAGCCCTTGATACCGCCCACGGCGAGACCTTCCTTAAAATACTGTTGCATAAAAATATAAACAATCAGAATTGGGATGATGGATACGAGCGAACCAGCCATCATCAAGTTATACTGATTCCTATATTCACTTGAGAGGGTACTAAGCAGTATCGGCAGCGTTGTTTTTGCGAGGTCGCTCAGAAGCACGAGCGGCAGCAGATAGTCGTTCCACGATTGCATAAAGCCCAGAATTGCCAGCGTCGCCAGCGTCGTGGAACAGAGCGGCAGTATGATTCGCCAAAAAATGAAACGGTACGAGGCCCCGTCGATCATTGCCGCTTCGATATAGGCGTTGTTGATAGTTTTCATCCGTTGTCGCAGCATGAAAATACTAAAGGCGTTGAATAGTTGCAGCAGCATAAACGCGCTCAGATTATTCGTAAGTCCCAGTTTCGACATAATGATGAATATGGGGATAAAGGTTACCTGCGCTGGTATCATCATCGAGACAAGGTACAGATTGAACACCACCTGCTGCCCTTTAAATGGTATTTTTGTAAGCGCGAATGAGGCCATTGCCGCGCAGAGCAAGTTGCTAATGGTACAGATAATCGCAAGATAAAAACTATTGATAATGGAGCGGCCAAAATTCGGTATAGCAAACAGTTTCTGGTAGGAATCCAAGCTGGGATTCTTAGGAAGCCATTCGAGTGGAATGCTTACCAGCGCGCCCCGACTTTTAAGCGATGTTGAGATCATCCAGAAAAACGGGACACAGACAATAACGGCAAGCGCCGCAGCAGTCGTATAAAATAAGACCTCGCCAATTAGTTTTTTTGTTTTTGCTTTAGGTATCATAGGTTACCCACCTGTCCTGTAATTTCATTTGAATAAAAGTAAAAATCAAAATGATAACTAGTAAGACCCAAGAGAGCGCGGATGCGTAGCCCATCTGGTAGTACCGAAAGGCGTAACGGTATATCCGTTCTACCATCACCATTGTAGAGCCGCCTGGCCCGCCATCTGGCGTCATGATCATCACTTGGGGGAAAATCTGAAACGAATTAATCATGCTGATAATGACCACAAAAAAGATAACTGGCGACAGCAGTGGCAGGGTAACGCGCAGGGTTTGCGTCAGCTTACTCGCGCCGTCAATGTCCGCCGCTTCGTAGTAGCCCTTGTCGATGCCGCGTAGTCCGGCGAAGAGCATGAGGCCGAAATAGCCTGAATCCTTCCAGACCGAGGCGAGTACAACACCTGGCATAGCCCAGACCGGACTTTGCAACCAGCTTGGTCCCTTCAGGCCAAACAGCGCCAGTATGCCGTTGATAACGCCATAGTCGGGACTAAGCGCCCATTTCCAGATCAACGCGCCAGCTACCCACGAAGTGATAACCGGAATATAGTAGATGACGCGAAAAATGCCTACGCCTCGTCCTTGATTGAGGATGAGCGCAATGCAAAAAGACGATACAAGCATGAGTGGAATATAGAGCGCCACAAATTTCAGGACATTGCCCAGGGTCTGGTAGAGTTCCACACTTGAAAAGATCGCCTGATAATTGGCAAAGCCGGTAAAATACTCCGCCATAAAAGCGCCAGCATCCCGAAACAGGGTAAGCTCACCGAGCGCGTTCCAATCCGTCAGGCTGACCAGTAACAGCACGACCATTGGCGCCGCGCTAAAGAGGACAAAGCCGATGAAACTTGGCAACAGATAGGGAAGCGCCGCGAGGATATTTCGTTTATTGGTATTCATCGGCTTTGTCTCTTGTTATTTGGAAAGATCAATGCTTCGCAGACACTCTGCTTCCATGTTGGCAAGCGCGGCCTCTGGCGTTACCCTGCCCGAGGCTGCCTCGTTCAGATGCCGGCCTACAATATCCTGTAGTTGGGCAAACTGGGCTATGACCGGCGGCGTTACAAGGTAATCCATACTGCTAAACACCGCTTCACGATTGGCCGGCGGCGTTTTTGCCTTGTATAGCGCGATGATTGCGCTATCGGTTACTGGTGGAAGCTCCCATGCAGCGTCAAGGCGTATCTGCGTTGCCTGCGGACTCGACGAGATAAAGGCGATGAACTTTGCTGCCTCGCGAGAAACTGCGCTGTTCCGGTTGATCACATAGCCGTTGGAGAAGAAGTGTGTGGCCTTTTGCTTATTCCCTGGCTCCACCACAATATCCCAGTCAAAGTCGCAGTCCCTCGTAAAATCGGGGAATGCCCAGATGCCGGTTATAATCATGCCCAGGCGTCCTGATTTGAAGAGGTCCCAGTCGCCCATACCACCCATCTGTTCGGGAGTAGGCATTACATTGGACTGGCGCTGCATATTGACCATGTACGAGAGGGTTTCAAGGTTTGCCGGCGTATTGATGGTAAACTGTGTTCCGGTCTGATTCAGAAAACCGCCGCCATTTTGCGCCGCTGTCTTGTAAAACTCGTTGAACGAAAGCGGGTGATAGTAACCAAAGATACTATCTCCCAGTACGCGAATCTTCTCGGCGGCGGACATCGCGTCTGCCCACTTCCAATCATTGGTGGGATAGGGAATGCCAGCGCGGTCAAACAGCGCCTTGTTGTAGATCAACACCACGTTTGAAAAGCTGTTTGGAACGCTATACTGTTTGCCATCCGCGTTAAAGGCGTTCAGCGCCTTTTGGTTATAGCGCGATATGGCAATGTTTTCTTCCTTAAGAATGTCGTCCAGTGCCAGCAGCGAGCCATTTTTCGCATAGGCGACAAAGTTCTCATAGTTAAGCTCAAAGACATCCGCCGCCTGCCCCGCGGAGACCTTCGCGGTAAGTTGCCTGAAGTAATCATCGTAACCATAGGATTGCAGTTTGATCGTAACATTCGGGTTTGCCTTTGTGTACAGATCGATCATCTGCCGTAGATACGTCTCGTTATCCCCTGATCCTGAAAACTGATCAAAGGTGATGGTGAATGCGCCTTGCGCGTTTCCCGAAGGCTCTGCTTTACCGGCGGCAAAGCAGACTGGTAGTGTCATGACAGCAAGCGCCAAGACAAAAAGATTCCGTAGCATTATAGCTTTCACAATTCTCTCCTTAAAAAGAAGTTAATATAGTAGATTTTCTCTGATTGCCCTTTTTGTCCTTACAGCGCATACTGACTAATACGCGAATAGAGCAATCAACCGTTTTTGTTTTGGGACAGCGCTTCTGGTGGGGAGCGCTTCCTGTCCATCGTGCCTCTGGCGCGATGGCGCTTTATTTTGGCTTCATCATGGCGCCTCCTTACTCAGTGTCTTTACCGAATCCCGTTCCACCACACTGAGTGGCAAAACCTCTTCTCGTTTGGTCAAATCCGGCGTCTTGATATTCTGAACCAGTATATCCACCGCCTTCTTCCCTTTCAGGGCTATCTCTTGCCGTATGGTGGTTAAACCAGGACTGAGATACCTGATAATCTGGAGATCGTCAAAACCGATTACGGAAATATCATCAGGAATACGCAGACCCACCTCTCTCAAGCCCTTCATCGCGCCGATTGCCAGAATGTCCGCGGCCGCAAGTATCGCTGTTACTGGCAGTTTTGCATCAAGCAGACGACGTACAAGGATACAGCCATTTTCAAGATCTATATTTCCTTCAAACACAGAAACTTTCCGTACCGGCAGCCCCCATTCTTTCATTGCTTGCTCGAAACCTTCCAGCCGCTTGTGCATTACCCCATTGTTGCTCAACTGCCCGGAGAAAAACGCAATGTCGCGGTGTCCTCGATTAAGAAGGTAACTTGCCGCAAGATAGCTGCCGTAGCTGTCATCAATCCTGATGTTGTGGCAGTGATTATCGCCACAGTAACTGTCAATCAGTACGAGCGGAATCTTTCTCTTTTTCACTTCCTGATAAAATTCATCAGGATAGACCCCGATAGCAATGATCCCGTCCAGATTTCGCTTCCGCGCCAGATAGAGATAGCTTTCATCCACTCCGGTACCGGAAATGAACAGATGATAGCCATGCAGCCGCGTCTCATATTCAATGGCGCTGAGTAGTTCACTGTAGAAAGGGTTCTCAAACATCAGCCTGCTCCCGGGTTCTGTCTGGGGAATGACGATACCGATGAGCAGGGAATCCCTGGTGGAAAGGCTGCGGGCAGCACTATCCGGCACATAGTCAAGCCGAGCTATGGCGGCGCTCACCTTAGCTTTTGTCTCGTCAGAGATGGACTTCTTCCCGTTGAGAATGTACGAAACAGTGGCCATTGAAACCCCAGTTTCTCTGGCAATGTCCTTGATCGTCACCCTTTTGAGCGTTGCCTGTTTAGTCTTTCCATCGTCGTCATCGTTTAACCGTTTAACTACCATAATGTTAGTATACATTCTCTATTTACGATGTCAATAGGTATTTAGAAATTTTTTGTAGTATAAACTGGTATAGTCGTGTTTATTATGGTTAACCGATTCACCATTTTACCTCTGACATAAGTAGTAAACGGAACTATGATGCTTTTGACTGGTGACAGGATGTATGATGTGATGGCAGCGCCGCAGCTGGTTGAAGATATAGTGAGCTGCGCGGTGATAGCGGACCGGGTATATGACAGCAACGAGTTTCCGTAGGGAATTAGAAGAGAACAATAACGGATAGTACACTATGAGAAATCAGACATAAACTTCTTACGTTCCTCAAAATCTTCCTTTCCTAACAGTATCTCGTGCCAGACACCCACAACTAATGAAACCAGTTTCTTGCTTTTTCACTGGATTTGATTATACTGGACTGGTTAGTTCTTAATTAGAAGGAATAACATTTCTACATCTCTGGCAAAAGGTTGGTATCAATGGAACTTCTGTATCTTCAGGATTGGCAATTCAGTCTCGCATCTCACCAAGACCCGTGGCAGCACGATTTTGACGATAGCGCATGGCAATCGGTCGTCGTCCCCCATGACTGGGCCGTATCTCAGCCATTCTTGCCTCAGAACTCAAGCGGGACCGGCTATCTGCCTGGTGGAACTGGCTGGTATCGTACTCGTTTTGCCTTACCAAAGGCCACGGCGCAGAAACTGGTGTTCCTCAACTTCGACGGTGTGTATAAACACAGTAAAGTCTGGTGCAATGGCTATTACTTAGGTGGGCGGGCATCCGGTTACAGTCGCGGCAGGTATGCGCTTTCCCATTGCGTCCACGCGGACAAGGAAAACGTAATCGCCGTACAGGTAAGCCATGAAGACATTGCTGATTCGCGGTGGTACACTGGCTCTGGCATCTTCCGCAAAGTTACGGTGCAGGTCCACGATCCGGTCTATATCCCACAGGACAGCATTGTCATAACGAGTGAACCAGGGGATAACGGTACGGCGACGCTGCTCATCACGGGCGAGGCGCTCAATATGCGCAGCGACGAGGCTGGTAACGTGGAAATCGGCCTAAACGTGTCTTTAACTGAGGTCTCTAGGCAAAAAGTAAGCATAGGCACGCTTGCTCCTTCTGCGAGAAAGCCTTTTGTTATCCGCGTTACTATTCCATGCCCTCAGCTTTGGTCCCCAGACACGCCGTTTCTTTACAACGTAGGTCTGGAACTGAGCGCCAGTAACGCGCATTATGTTGCGCTGCCGATGCGCGTTGGTATTCGTTCCATCTGTTTTGACGCTGATAAGGGCTTTTTTCTCAATGGCAAGGCGCTCAAACTCAAAGGCGTGTGTGTGCATGACGACGCGGGCTGTCTGGGTGGCGCGGTCTGGGCTGATGTGTGGAGGCGCAGGCTGGAAAAGCTCAAAGCAATGGGCTGCAACGCGATTCGTACTAGCCACAACCCACACACGCCAGAGCTTTACGAACTTTGCGATGAACTGGGCTTCATGGTGATGGAAGAAGCCTTTGACGAGTGGGAAGGCTGTAAGAATAAATGGTTCTACGGCCATAATGTGTATCCACCGGTTCATCAGGGTTATTACGAAGACTTTCCCGAATGGCACGAGCGCGACCTCGCCGATATGGTGATTCGAGGACGCAATCACCCCAGCATCATTGCCTGGAGCGTGGGTAACGAGATTGACTATCCCAACGACCCTTATTGCCATCCGCTGTTTAAAGAGATGCTTGGTAATAACGACAAAAATAAGCCCAAGAAGGAAATGCTCTACAGCGAGAACAGTCCGAACATGGAACACCTTGCCACTATCGCGGCAGAACTTGTCCGCATCGTGAAGCGCCACGACAACACCCGGCCAGTACTTGCCGCTGCCGCTTTCCCGGAACTGTCCTCGCAGATTGGCTTTTTCGACTCGTTTGACATCATTGGTTATAACTACAAGGAACAGTTTTACGAGACGGATCACCAGCGTTTTCCCCAGCTGCCCATACTCGGCAGTGAGAACAGCCATAGTCTTCAGGCGTGGAAGGCTGTAACTGACCATGAGTACATCAGCGGGCAGTTTCTCTGGACTGGCATTGATTTCTTAGGCGAAGCCTTTGGCTGGCCCATACGCGGTTCCTTTGCGGGCTTACTCGACCTCGCGGGTAATGAGAAGGTAGGGTATTACCGTCGAAAGATCCTGTGGCAGGACGCTCCACAGGTCTACCTTGTTACTGGCTATGCACAAGAACGCCTGCGTCCAGAATTGGGTGAAGGGCTGTTCCGCTCATGGAACTACCAGCCCAACGCTGAAGTAACGGTGGTTTGCTATACCAACCTTGATGAACTTGAGCTGTTTTGTAATGAGGTGAGCTATGCTTGCCAGAAACGTCCAGCAAACCGCGAGTACCTGTTGTGGAAGATTCCGTTCATGCGGGGAAGTCTGCGCGTTATTGGCCGTGCGCCTAATGGTGACATAGTCAGCGACACGCTGGAGTCTACCTTGCCTGCGACCCAGGTTCGCTTGCATCAGTGGCAGGCGGATAAAGCGCCACTGGCGGACTACGATGGCGGTAAGTATCGCATTGCCCAGATAGAACTGGACCTGCTTGATGAGCAAAATCGGCTTTGCGTGATGGAAACGCCGCTCGTTACGGTTTCGCTCGCTGGCGCGGGCATACTGCTGGGCATGGAGAACGGGAATCTGGCTGACTGCGACGCATATTCCTCGCCGCATCGCGCTACACGATGGCGACATGTGTTTCACGGGCGACTCGTTATCTACGCGCTCACGGAACGCGGGAACCCGGAGCCGCTGACGCTTACTGCCACGGCTGAGGGTTTTTTACCAGTGAAAATCCATATTTGAAGCTATTACTCACCTATATCAATGAAGAGAAATCTGCTAAAGTTTTCGTGTGAGAATTATTGAAGCTGAGGTGCTTATCCAGGTTGTTAAGCGCCTCTGTATCCAGGCAAACCGGAATCTGCCGGAAGATGTCCGTGTCCGTATCTATGAATGTCGTGAACAGGAAACCTGGCCCATAGCGCGGGACATATTCGACAAGCTCATCGAAAACTTTGAATTGGCCGCTTCACGAGCTATGCCCATTTGTCAGGACACAGGTATGGCCTGCGTTTTTGTTGAAGCTGGAAACGAAGTTTTTATCAAGGGCGATCTAAACGCTGCGCTTAACGAGGGAGTGCGTCAGGGCTATGGCAAGGGCTTTCTGCGCGCCTCTGTTGTCGCTGACCCGCTACGGCGGGTGAACACTGGCGACAACACACCCGCAATGGTGTATGTTGATTTTGTTCCTGGAGATAAACTTACGATTACGGTTGCGCCCAAAGGCTTTGGCAGTGAAAATATGAGCCGGATAAAGATGCTTCAGCCATCAGCCCAGCTTGCGGGTGTGATTGATTTCGTACTTACCACGGTCAATGAGACCGGACCCAATCCCTGTCCACCTATTGTGGTGGGCGTGGGCATTGGCGGGACTTTTGACAAGGCCGCACTCATTGCCAAGAAAGCGCTCCTGCGTCCTCTGGGTTCACGGAACCCGGATACGTACTATGCAGACTTAGAGGCGCTTCTTCTCGAAAAGATCAATGCGCTTGGTATTGGTCCTCAGGGTTATGGCGGTAAAACCACAGCGCTTGCAGTGGCAGTGGAAACCTTGCCCACGCACATTGCGGGTCTTCCCTGTGCAATTAACATCAACTGCCATGTAACGCGCCATGCCACGGAGGTTCTGTAACAGACATGAAGATTAGTCTGCCATTAAGCCTTGAGGAGGCCGCGCTCCTCAAGGCCGGAACTGCGGTCTCTCTCAGCGGCGTTATGTACACGGCGCGGGATGCCGCGCATAAGCGCCTGATTGAGCTGCTGGACGCAGGAAAGCCGCTTCCCTTTGCCATTGAAGGCGCTGCCATCTACTACGCTGGCCCTACGCCGGCTCCGCCCGGGACGATCATTGGTTCTGCTGGGCCAACCACCAGCTCCCGTATGGATGCATACACCCCGCGCCTTCTGGACATTGGCCTGCGCGTGATGATTGGCAAGGGCAAGCGCTCGGACGCGGTGATCGCGGCCATAAAACAGAACGGGGCTTTGTATCTGGGGGCCATTGGCGGGGCAGGAGCGCTCCTTGCCTCGTGTATCAAAGTCGCCGACACTATCGCCTTTGACGATCTCGGCACTGAGGCAATCCGCCGTCTCGTGGTTGAAGACTTCCCCGCAGTGGTACTTATCGATACTTGGGGAACCAACTTTTATGAAACCGGACGGACGGCGTATCTCAGGCATTAGTCAGGCCACACATGTTCCAGTAGAATGCGGCTGGGCTTATTTACAAACCGAATAGGATCATCAACCTCAAACGGCTCAAGGATCACCCCTCGCGCTCCTTTTCTGACAAACAGCTTGATAAGTGGCGTGGCTTCTCCGCCCAAAGTAACCGCTGAATGAAGTTCTTCCGCTCCCATCACGTCATCGATCTTAAATTCCATCAGCGTAGGACTTTCTCCCAATGGGTCATGGATGAGAATCAGCTTATTCTTTTCCGCTGGATGCTGTCTGAGATACCCGGCAAAGGGGATCGCGTTCTTTGGCGGCCCGTCTGAGCGGGTAATCGAAGTAAGTGGCAATGTTTCAAGGTAACTCGTCATACTCATACGTATATCCTTTGCAAAACTAGATTTGGCAGAACGCGGTTTTACAAACCGTTGCTTCAGCCAAGTTAATTATAGATACATCTTCTTTAATAGAGCAACCATACAGCGCAGCAGATCAACGAAATGGCAATTTAAAAGCCTGTCTGCCAGTTTGCCAATCTTTGCTAACAGTGTCTAGCGTCTCATTCCTTCTAGGAACGAGGGAGTGTTCACACAACGCGAACTATGCTATACAAGGGTTACGGGTCTTTTCGGCGTTGCAGACGGAAGGGCTGCTAGGGATGGAGACGCTTTCCCTTGATTCGACGACAATTGTAGTGGGGTTCAGTTTGTCGCCCGGGAATGCCGTTGACGCGGTAGGGGGACGGCTCTTGTTAGAAACGGTAGGATCGGTTGAAGGAAGTGTTAAACTACTTATGGACAGAGCGTATGAGGACGACCAGACCAGGGTCATCGCACAAGGGTTAGGATTTACTGCGGTAGTACCGCCGAAGCGTAATCGGAGGGATCCTTGTGAGTATGACCGGGAGGCATATAAGCGGCGCAATGAGGTTGAGCGGTTTTTTCGGCGCTTACAAGCATTTCGGTGTGTATGTACCCGCTATGAAAAACTAGATGTGATGTTTATCACCTTTATTCATCGAGCCATTATTTGTATCTCTTTGCGTTGCGTGAACACTCACTAGTTGACAAATCGCACGCAAAGGTGTAGAATAGTCTCATGAGCTATGAAGAACGCCGTAAGGCCGCTTATAGTCCAATTCCTCAGAAGGGCTGGCAGCAAAATTTTTAGAAAATTCTTGGCAAACTACTTGACAAGCTTCTACGTTCTTGGTAGGATAGCCTCCATGAGTTGTGAAGGAGGCCGCAAGGCCGCTTACAGTCCAATTCCTCAAGATGTTTGGCAGGTAGCAAAATTTTTTAAAGAATTTTGGGAAAACTACTTGACAAGCCTTTTCGTAGTTAGTAGGATAGTTACCATGAGCCGTGAAGGAGGCCGTAAGGCCGCTTACAGTCCAATTCCTCAAAAAGTGTGGTACAACGTACTGCTTGTGTGGAATAAATTCACCCCCCCCCCCCCCCCTGTACCGTTAAAAGTTTCATTTTCGTTCTATTATTATACATTTGGTTTCCTCGTAGATTGGTTAAACAGCTTGTATTGTGTTGTCTTGTTTTCAAGATACATTTACCGGCGTTTTTTATTCTCATTGGTATGGTATCAGCGTATACAGGGGCCACCAAAGGAGAGGTGCGTCATTTAGGCGGTGAAGTTGCAGCGCCAGCATAAGGCGTTTGGAGTGATAGGTCTTTTATGATCTGAATAGGTGTTCGACGATGTTTCGTCTCGCGTCACAGATTCAGTGGTTATAGGTAGGGAACAGATGGCTGAGGCTGTTTGAACACACTTCGGTCTCTGGACGGAGAAGCTTTGCTCTCACGGTCGAAGTGATCACGTCTTCGATCATCCCAGGGATCGGGTTTGATTGGCTCTCCGATTGGAGGAGCTTGTCCAAGCAGTCAGAATGAGCTATCTTATGGAAGAAACGAGCATGGGTAAGTTGTTTACTTTCGCAAAACTAGCAATTTGTTCCACACAAGTAGTTTTCTGCTACCATACCAGTAACATCTGTTCCAACCTTCTAGAAGGTTAGAGCAAATCTTTAGAAGGTTATTCCAAATCTTTAGAAGGTTAGACCAAATCTTTAGAAGGTTACTCCAAATCTTTAGAAGGTTAGACCAAATCTTTAGAAATCTGTTCCAAATCTTTAGAAGGTTACTCTAACCTTCTAGAAGGTTGCTCTAAATCTTTAGAAGGTTAGAGCAAATCTTTAGAAATCTGCTCCAAATCTTTAGAAGGTTAGAGCAAATCTTTAGAAGTTTACTCATCAGAAATATTTGCCAGCAGCGTACAATCAATTGCCAGCTTCACATACTCATTTGACTGTTCGCAAACGTAACAATTTATGCTCATCCAAGGTAATCCTCGATGAATTATTATCTTTATCAATATGTTAAAGGAGTTTCTCTATGGTTCCCACAAAAGACAGTGAGCTTCGCTCATGGGCTGATAGCTTTATCACCCAGTGCGACACAAACAAAGCCGCTTGGGGTATTCCAGCTGATGCGGTAACCGGGTCACGCACGCTCTGTGACACATATATGAGCGCACTCGACATTGCTTTGGC
>JAIRYV010000061.1 GCA_031267685.1 Treponema sp. | reverse complement strand
CACCACCAAAAGTGTCTGACACCACCAAAAGTGTCTGACACCACCAAAAGTGTCTGACACCGCCAAAAGTGTCTGACACCGCAAAAGTGTCTGACACCGCCAAAAGTGTCTGACACCGCCAAAAGTGTCTGACACCAGCTCACTTGACACCGCCAAAGTGTCTGACACCAGCTCACTTGACACCGCCAAAGTGTCTGACACCAGCTCACTTGACACCGCCAAAGTGTCTGACACCAGCTCACTGTGCTTGACAAAACCATTAAGCAGGATGTATCTATAAATAAATATAGATAGCTTTTGCTGACTAAAAGGGAGTGCTTGAGATGAAGGATATTTCGGTGTGTATGGGAAGTTCCTGTTTCAGCCGAGGAAGCGCGGCTATCGCTGCACTGATACAGAGCTATGTTAAGGAACATGCGCTAGAGCAATGGGTCAACGTATCCGGCTGTCTGTGTGGGGGCAAGTGTAAAAACGGTCCAAACGTCAGGATTGACGGGACACTGTTCTCACATATCGTACTGGAAACACTACCTGCTCTGCTTGACCAGAAGCTGGCAGACATCGGCGGAAACTGATAATGCAGGCATCATATCCGATTTATACGGAACTGGCGGACTGTCAAGACTGCTATAAGTGCATACGCCGCTGTCCAGTGAAGGCGATCCGCGTGGAAAATGGCCACGCTCAGGTGATTCCTGACGCTTGCGTGGCCTGCGGACGCTGTGTCACTTACTGCCCGGTTTTCGCTAAACGCGCCAGAAACGATGTTGACCGGGTTAAGCGCTTTATTATAGAAGAAAAAAAAGTGTTTGTGTCGCTTGCCCCCTCGTACATTTCAGAGTTCAGCGAGTTCACGCCCCGTCAGCTTGAACTGGCACTCAAGAAGCTGGGCTTCTTTGCGGTGTCGGAAACAGCCCTCGGCGCAGACTTTGTATCAGCTCAGATTGCCAGCGATATGAAGACCGCGTGTGAAAACCGTGAACAAAAGCTCTTCATATCGTCTGCGTGTCCGGCAGTGGTAGAATACATCAAACGCTACACGCCGGAACTTGCGCCCTATATCACTAACCGCGCTTCACCCCTGCTTGCCCACGCCCGCCTCTTGCGAAGACTGTACGGCGATATAGCGGTGGTGTTTATCGGGCCGTGCATAGCCAAAAAGCGCGAGGCTGACCAGTGGGAGGAAATCAGCGCTGCGCTGACGTTTAAGGAGCTGCGGGACTGGTTTAAGGCTGAGGCGATCATTGATGCCGAAGGAGTGCCAGAAGGAGTGTCTGACACCAATGAAGATGCAGAGTTTCTGCCGCGCCGCGCTGCTAAAGGAGCGCTCTATCCTATAGACGGCGGTATGATTCGGTCGTGGAAGAACTACAGTGATCCGCCTGCCGCGCTTTCGATGGCAATCTCTGGCACGGATGCTATTGAAAAAACGCTTTCCGGCTTTGATGTCGCAGCGCTCACTCGTCCCTTGTTTCTGGAACTACTGTTCTGTAGCGGAGGCTGTATCAATGGTCCGGGCGCAAGTAACGCTGCTTCTGGCATGGCGCGGCGAATGCGTCTGCTGGAGTATGCGGAAAGGGCGGACGATACACTGGACAGTGCAATCCTTGCCAAACACGTATTGCTCACTGATACGCTCTCGGCAACAAAAGTTGCGGAGGCAATCCATACTGAGGCTGAAATACAAGGCGCGCTGCGTCAGGTTGGGAAGTTCACCATTCACGACGAGCTTAACTGTTCCAGTTGTGGCTATGACACCTGTCGCGATTTTGCCCGTGCTATGCTTGAGAAACGCGCTGAGCGCACTATGTGCGCCTCCTATATGCGTAAGCTTGCGCAGAAAAAAGCGAATGGCCTCATTCGTGCTATTCCGAGTGGAGTAGTCATTGTTGATAAGGAACTGAAAATCGTTGAGTGTAACAAAAGCTTCGCCCGTCTTATGGGGAAAGAGCTGAGGGATATGTTTGAGATACTGCCCGGTCTGGAGGGCGCTGACCTGAGAAAGATCACCGAAGCTGCGCACTATTTTACCGACGTGCTTTCATCAAACAGTGCTGATGAAATTGAGTGTGATATTCGGGAAGACAAAAAGATTCTGCACCTCACGGTGTTTGTTGTTGAGAAGGGAGAGATAGCCGCTGGGGTTATTGATGACATAACGCTTCCACGAGTGAGAAAGGACAAAACAGTTTCCCGCGCACAGAAGATCATTGACAAAAATGTGGCTGCTGTTCAGAAAATTGCCTTTCTGCTTGGAGAAAACGCAGCTGAGACTGAGGCAATCCTGCACTCGATCATTGAGTCGTACACTGAAGGAGACAGTGACTGATGGCTGATATGTCGGAAATTGTTGAACTGCCTCCGTTTATTGAAGTTGGGCATTTTGGCTTAAAGAAGCATTTGCAGAATGCTGCTGGCGATATGTTTTTCTCGCAGAAAAGCAGTGGCCATGTTCTTGTCTGCCTCTCTGACGGACTTGGTTCTGGCATTAAGGCTGGCGTACTCGCCACACTCACTGCGACCATGGCGACCAAATTCATTTCGCTTAACATCCCGATTAGGCGCGCTGCTGAGATCATTATGAATACTCTACCGGTGTGTAAAGAGCGCGGTATAAGTTATGCCACGTTTACTCTGGTCGACATAGGACCAAGCGCCATGCTTAAAGTTATGGAGTATGATAACCCGCCTTATCTTCTCATTCGTCATCAGACTCTTGTTGAGCCAGACAAGGAAATGAGACCTATTGAGCGAAAGAACAAGAAGACTGCGCCTATTCAGGAGGCTCGATTGTATTACTCCAAGAGTGCGGTGAATCCGGGCGACCGGCTTGTGTTTTTTTCCGATGGCGTAACTCAGGCGGGCATGGGGAGTGCGGACTTACCGTTTGGCTGGGGCATAAAGAACGCTCGTGATTTCATTCTGAACCGTGTTACGGTTGCGCCGGACATCAGCGCCCGCGCTCTTGCCCATGCTGTAGTTCAAGAAGCAGCTCTCCGTGATAGTAACAAACCAAAAGACGACATTTCCTGTGCTGTTGTCTATTTCCGTCATCCCCGCGATACGCTGGTTCTGACTGGCCCGCCGCTCCGTCCTGAGAGCGACAAGGATTTCGTTCGATGCTTTTCCTTGTTCAGTGGCACAAAAATCATTTCCGGCGGCACTACTGCCAACATCATTTCACGCGAACTGGGCAAGCCCATCAGCGTATCGCTCAAAGACATTGACCCCCATGTGCCGCCTTTTTCCCGCATGGAAGGTGCTGATCTTGTAACCGAAGGCATCATCACTATGGGCGTGGTGTCGGAAATCCTGGAAAACGGCGGCGAGCCAAGCGGTAAAGTAAACGCTGCGACCAAAATGGTGGAGCTGCTCCTGAATAGCGACCGTATCAGCTTCATGGTTGGCACTAAAATCAACGAAGCTCACCAAGACCCGAACATGCCGGTTGAACTTGAAATCCGCCGCAACATTATTAAGAAGATTGCCCTGTTACTGGAAGAGAAATACCTGAAAGAGGTACATATTCAATATTTTTAAAACATGCTATTCCCTCTCTGCACGACATGGTATGCTAAGTTATGAATACACTATCTGTTGCCGAGTTTGCCGAGCGACTCCGAACGAACATTGAGAAGGTTTTTCTGGGAAAGGCCGCAGTCATTGACACGCTCACTGCGGCCTTTCTGAGCCGAGGGCATGTATTACTGGAAGATGTACCCGGCACTGGTAAAACGATACTGGCGCGAGCCTTTGCCGCGAGCCTTGACCTGAGTTTTGCCCGTATTCAGTGTACGCCAGACCTTCTGCCGGCTGACATTCTGGGTGTATCAGTGTGGCAACAGAACGAGGGGGTCTTTGTCTATCGTCCAGGGCCAGTGGTGAATCAGTTTGTGCTGGTGGACGAGATTAACCGCGCCACACCGCGCACTCAGGCTGCTCTGCTTGAGGCCATGGCTGAGGGGCAAATCTCGGTGGACGGTAAGCGTGTTCTCCTGCCAGAGCCGTTTTTCGTGCTGTCAACCGAGAATCCAGTCGAGTTTGAGGGAACCTTTCCCTTGCCGGAAGCTCAGAAAGACCGGTTCATGGTATCTATCAACATTGGTTATCCCGACCATGATTCTGAAGCGCTCATGCTTGAGAACCAGCGGCGCGTCAGCCATCCAGTGAACGACATTACGCGGGCTGTGGACGCGAGTGAAATCACGGCATTGCAGGAAGCAGTTACGCAGATTCACGTTGACCCCACCGTGCGGAACTACCTGCTTAGCCTGATAGAGGCGTCACGGCAGGAAAGCGCCCTGCGAATTGGGCTTTCGCCGCGTGGAAGCCTTGCCCTGTATCGCGCTTCACAGGCTTATGCGGCCATTCGCAACCGCGACTTTGTTACGCCGGAAGATGTCAAAACTATGGCTGGGCCAGTGTTTCGCCAGCGTCTACTTTTGTCTTCAGAGTCCGTAGTGCGCGGCATTACCCCTGACCGGATCATCGAGTCGATCCTCGACAAAACGCCGGTTCCTGAATACCGGAACGCGACGTGAAACAGCAAAGCGCAATGGTGGGCAGTGGCCGTAGGCTCCTTCTCGGGGCCTTCTTCCTTTTTATCGTGTTTCTCTTTACTTCGTTCTATGTGGTTCAGTTTATCGCGCTTTTTTTGGTACTCATCATCATTGCCTCAAAGATATACAGCGACTACCTCATTAGGAATCTGCGGGTTAAGCGACGGGACAAGGAACTGCGTGCGTTCCGCTATGCATGGACACAGGTTGAGATTCTCGTGGAGAACCATGGCAGGCTTCCCGCCTATATGCTGGCATTGAACGATTCACCGGGCGGACTTGCTGTGTTCCGCAACATTCGCGGCCTCTGCACTCTTCGCGCCAATTCGCGGCTCGTGATTACCTGGCACGGCTACTGCGCGGAGCGCGGCGTCTACACACTGGGCCCGGTCATTGTGCGGGGCTGCGACCCACTGGGCTTGTTCCCCTTTCACCTGAGTTACCCGGAAACCACTACGCTTTTTGTATACCCCGCACCAGCCTTTGCCAACATCAAAAGCCCTGGCGGGATTCCCCTCGGCACACTCCTGACCCCTAACACGCTCTATGAAGACCTCACCCGCTGCCGCTCGCTCCGGCCTTATCACATTGGCGACGAGCCTCGACGCATCAACTGGAAGGCCAGCGCCCGTGTTGGTGCGGTGCGTGGTGCGGAGGGCAGCGGCCTCATGGTGAACGAATATGAAGCCACCATCTCGTTTCCTGTATTTATCTTCCTTAATATAGCGCGTTTGGACTATGGTCTGCGCAGGCGCGACCTATATATGGAACGCTCCATTGAGGTTGCGGCGGCGCTCTGCCTGATGGCCTCGCGTCAGCGGCAGGCTTTGGGCATCACCGTCTACTCGCCACAGTCCACCTCGATCATCGCCCCCTCCACCTTCACGCTGGTTCCCATTCTTGAGCGTCTCGCGGCAGTGAAACACGGCTCGCCGGAACCATCGTCCACTGAATCCGGTGTGTCTTCCGCTGCCGCAGTACTTCTTGAGCGTGGAAAGTATCTGCCCTACGGAACCCGGCTGCTCTATGTGGGGCCGGATTTGGGCGATGAGGCGTATCGCGGGCTTAACACCCTCAAGCGCTATCACCTGTCGCTGGAATATCTTATCATTGATGAAAAGACCGTGACCTCCCTTGTACCGGGTAATTCACGGCGTTACCAGATAAAGGAAAGCGGTTATGAAGTCGTCTGACACCACCAAAGCGCCTATCCCTATCAAAGTGTCTGACACCAAAGTGTCTGCTAAAGTGTCTGACACCAGTGGCATCACCAAAGTGTCTGACACCAGTGGCATCACCAAAGTGTCTGACACCAGTGGCATCACCAAAGTGTCTGCCAAAGTGTCTGACACCAAAGTGTCTGCTAAAGTGTCTGGCACCAGTGGCATCACCAAAGTGTCTGCCAAAGTGTCTGACACCAAAGTGTCTGCTAAAGTGTCTGGCACTAGTGGCATCACCAAAGCGTCTGCCAAAGTGTCTGGCACCAGTGGCATCACCAAAGCGCCTGCCAAAGTGTCTGGCACCAGTGGCATCACCAAAGCGCCTGCCAAAGTGTCTGGCACCAGTGGTATCACCAAAGCGTCTGCCAAAGTGTCTGGCACCAGTGGCATCACCAAAGCGCCTGCTAAAGTGTCTGGCACCAGTGGCATCACCAAAGTGTCTGACACCAGTGACGCCAAAGCGTCTACCAAAGTGTCTGGCACCAAAGTGTCTGCTAAAGTGTCTGGCACCAAAGTGTCTGCTAAAGTGTCTGACACCAGTGGCATCACCAAAGTGTCTGACACCAGTGGCACCACCAAAGTGTCTGACACCAGTGGCATCACCAAAGTGTCTGGCACCAGTGGCATCACCAAAGTGTCTGGCACCAGTGGCATCACCAAAGTGTCTGGCACCAGTGGCATCACCAAAGTGTCTGACACCAGTGGCAACCAAAGTGTCTGACACCAGTGGCATCACCAAAGTGTCTGACACCAGTGGCATCACCAAAGTGTCTGACACCAAAGCGTCTACCAAAGTGTCTGACACCAGTGGCATCACCAAAGTGTCTGACACCAGTGGCATCACCAAAGTGTCTGACACCAAAGCGTCTACCAAAGTGTCTGGCACCAGTGGCATCACCAAAGTGTCTGACACCAAAGCGTCTACCAAAGTGTCTGGCACCAGTGGCATCACCAAAGCGTCTGCCAAAGTGTCTGGCACCAGTGGAGAAAAGCGCTTATGAAGTCGTCTGACACCAGCGAACAAAACGTCCAGCCCGCCTTTGGCCTGTCCAGCGCAGTTTATACACTTATCTCCTTCTATATGCCTTTCTCAGTGCTAATCTGCGCTTTATTGCTCATTGAACGCTTCATCAGCAAGTGGCTCCCTGATTTTGCCATGCCCTACCTGCCGATTGCTATAGCAAGTCTCATCAGCGCTCTGGTCGCCTCCGTGTATATCACGTTTATGAAACACGACAAAAGCAGCCATTCCGCCGGAGACATTCGCGGCGCTATTGTCATGGTAGCGCTAGCCTATCTTTTTCCCTCGCTCTTTAGATTTGACAAACCCTTTCAGGAACGCTTTTTCCCGTGGATCAGCAACACGCTTTCCGCCCTCTGCGCCTTGTATGTCTGGATACAGGTCATCATCCTCAGACGCATGTTCGCAGCGCGGGAAACCTTTGAGCATTACACTGAAACGTATGACGGCGAACAACTCCAGCAAATCATCCATGAGGACGAAGACATGATGGTCTCCACTAACCGCGTGATACAGAAATACCGCCTGATACACACAGTCCAACTTGCCTTCATCCTGATACTAAGCTGTGTCTGCGCCGCACTCAAGATTCGGGTTCCTATCCTCCTATTCGTATTTCTCATTATCTTCGTGATAAGTACCACTGTTATCTTTGCTCTGTTTGGCGTTTTCAATCAGGAGCAGTATTACGCTGGCGCGGGCGTGAGTCTTTCCGTGCCACAGCGCTCCAAACGCCTCTTTGCCATGCTTATGTTTACCTGCGCCATTGCTCTTCTTAGTACAATCCTTGCCTCGAACACAAGCATACTGCCCTTTTCGCTTATCACCGGCTTTCTTGTATGGCTCCTCAGCCTTTTTCCCAAAGCGTCTCGGGTCGAGCGTCCGTCAGAACCGCTTGAGCTGGGTATGCCCATGGATATGGGCGGCTTCAGCCTGCCAGAAGAGCTGATGCTTGACGAGAACTATAAACCCTCTCCGTTCTGGGACTATATCCAATATGCCGCACTCGCTTTGCTTATTATTGGCTTCCTGTGGTTCATGGTGAAGCCGCTCCTGACACGCAGTGACAAGGATACGCCGTTTCTCAAGCGCCTGAAGCAGCTGCTGACAGAGTGGCTCAATGCGATGAAAGCCGCTGTTACATCATTCATCGCCTCGCTCCGGCATGACGCAGGCATTCGCCTTACCAAAACTGACGCTGAGGCAATCCGTCGCCTGGAAACGAGTCTACTTGAAGGCTATTCCGCAGCCAAGCGCCGCGATATGAAGCGTAGTGTTAGTCTTTTCGTCCGCCTCATTGTCTGGGGCAGCGAAACCTGTCAGGTAAGCTGGAAGCCATCACGCGCTCCTGGCGAATACTGTGCGATACTCGCCGCTGCTGCCGTTTCGCTATTCCCCCAGCTTTACAGCCCCATCATTCGTTGTGGCGACCTGTTTGAGCGGGCGCTATACGCAAAGAATGTACTTTCAGAGGAGGAACGCGAAGAGTTTGCCGCCTGCATTGAAGAAATCACCACAAGCGAAAAGCTCCGCGCCGCTAACTAAAACGTTCTGACAAGACAGCACATCTCTTTGGAAAAACTCACTGTATTTTTGGGTAAACCGCATCGAGTTTTTTCCGAGAGATGTACAACTCTTTTCCGAGAGATGTACAACTCTTTATCGAGAGATGTACAACTCTTTAGTGAGATATGTACAACTCTTTAGTGAGATATGTACATCTCTTTGATGAGAGTTGTACATATCTTTGATGAGAGGTATACACCTATTTGATGAGAGATATATCATTCTTTGGTGAGAGGTCTCTATCTCTTTGGTGAGAGATATATCATTCTTTGGTGAGAGATATACACCTCTTTGGTGAGATGTCTCTATCTCTTTTGGTGAGAGGTATACACCTATTTGATGAGAGATATATCATTCTTTGGTGAGAGGTATACACCTATTTGATGAGAGATATATCATTCTTTGGTGAGAGATATCTATCTTTTTTGGTGATAAGTACCTATCTCTTTGGTGAGAGTTGTACAACTTTTTGGTGAAAGGTATACATCTCTTTAATGAGAGATACCTATCTCTTTTGACGAGAGCTGTACAACTTTTTGGTGAGAGGTATACACCTCTTTAGTGAGAGATACCTATCTCTTTTGGTGAGAGATGTACATCTCTTTTGCCGATAGATATACACCTCTTTAGTGAGAGATGCGGAGTCTTGAAAAAAACATAGTCTTACCTATCTGAAAGCATACTTTGTCGATTAGCTCCGAGTAAGCATCGCCTTGAAGAATACGAGACTTAGAGGATTGTCAAGCGCTTTCTCCTTTGCTATTCTTCTTGAGTAAGGAGATGCGTTTGTCGTATTCAATTAAACAGGTTTCGGAAAAAACTAACTTGCTCCCGCATGTCTTGCGTTACTATGAAAATGAAGGTCTCCTGCCAAGCGTGGCACGGAGTAGGAGCGGTATACGTCGTTACTCGGAGGATGACCTTGAATGGCTCAGTTTGATCTGCTGTCTCAAAAACACCGGTATGTCCATCAAGCAGATCAAGAACTTCGTTGAACTGAGCGTTGAGGGAGATACGACTCTGCAACAGCGCCGCGAACTGCTGCAGGAACATAAAAAAAACGTGGAAGCTCAAATACTGGAGATGCAGAAACATCTAAAAAAAGTAATCCATAAAATTGAATACTTCAGTAAAAAAGTTCAGTCCCAAGAGTCGGGGATTAAACTCCATGAGTGAGAGGGCTTGGCCACACTTCATGCGAGCGTGTGGAGCAAAACAAACAAGCAGACAAACAGTGATGCGCCTTGCTGACATCGTGATCGTGCTTTGTCGGCCAGAAGAGTCGGGGAATGTAGGCGCTGTGTGTCGCGCTATGAAAAACGCGGGACTTGCCTCGCTCCGGCTTGTCTCGCCAGCCTCACTCGACGAAGGTGTGGTCAAGGCACGGGCGATTCATGCGGCTGATGTGTGGGAGGCGGCGCAGGTGTCAGACACTTTGGCGGAGGCTATCGCGGACTGTTCGCTTGTTGTCGGCACGACTCGGCGGCGGGGAAGTCGGCGTAAGTCCGTTACCCTGCCGCCAGAGGAACTGGCACTGTTCCTTCGGGAACACGCCGGCAAGTCCGCACTCGTCTTTGGCAATGAGCGCACTGGCCTTGAAGATAGGGAACTTGCCTTATGTAACGTTGCCTCTCACATTCCGGCTAACGATTCTTTTCCTTCGCTAAACCTTTCCCACGCTGTGCAGATATATGCATACACGCTCTTTCGCGCTCTGGGCGACTGTACTGCGGTAACAGGGGAATGGGTTCCACTGGAACGAGTGCGGCTTGAGCAGCTTGTACAGCGGATCAGTGATTCTCTGGCTTTGCTGGGGTTTTATAAACGGCCTGGCCGGGAAGAGCAAGAACGGTTTTTGCGGGATATCTTTGCCCGCGCCCGTTTAACCGAACGGGAGGCCGCATACATGGGCAACCTTTTTTCTAAAACAGCGAGGCTTGCGCTGAAGCAATGCTCAGATGACGCTATTGAGTCGGCTTCTCACGCTTAAACAGCCAATAGCCGAGTAGCAAGACTTTATAGTAAAGATAGGGGAAGAACCTGAAAAAACGAAGTGGGTTCTGGAAACAGATTCCTATCCAGTCTAAGTTGTGGTTAAAAATAAAGTCGGACGGGTGCCGTTTTTTCTTTGTGAAAACATCGTAGATATCACTACACCACAGCCGCAGCCCCCAGTTTAGCTCGGTGGTGTGCCGCGCTATCCATTGCTCTTTCCCGCGAACCCCTTTTCCTACCAGAAGTAACGATGGCGCTGCCTTTTTGATTGCCTTAATGATAAAGCTCGCATTATGGTTCTTGAAACCGCCCTCATAACGACCCACAATATGCAGACGGGGAAAGGTTGAGCGTACATTGTTTTCAGTCTTTTTAAGCACTTTGGGCTTACCGCCCAGAAGGTACACAGACAATTTCCGTTCCTCAAGGGTGATGAGTAATTTGATAATGAAGTTAAAAGGCATGTAGCGTATCAGTTTTTTACCAGTAAGAAAGTGCGCTCCGCTCACCAGGCTTTGTGAGATGGGAATCACCAGGTCGGCGTTCATAACGTATGAACGGTATTCCCCGTTTCCCCGCGCCCGCAGAAGGTCCCAGAGTGAAAGAAGGACGATGTTCTTAGCTTCTTTGGACTGCACAAGTTCGTTAATAACAAGAGACAGCCCTTCTTCCGGCACAATATCTATCGGAATATTCAAAAAATTTATCCGTTCCCGTAACGGTATTACTGTCTCGCGGGACTGTTCAGTATCCATGATGCTCGCTCCAAAAGTATGATACGTATTGCTGCGATAGCATATACGACGGCGGTCTCAGTCCGCAGTATTGTGTTTCCCAGGGTAATGGCGGTAAAACCAGCTGCTGTAAACCGTGCTGCTTCACTTGGTGAAAAGCCTCCCTCTGGACCAATCGCCAGTGCGATAGACTTACAGGTATCGCTATGCTCAAGGCAGGCGTGAAAACTTGCACACTTTGCTTGCGCCACAAGCGAAGCCTGTACCACTAGCGGGTGAAGCATGATACCCTTTGCCTCATTGCCGTGCTGTTCTTGCATGATATTCCAATGGTGCAAAAGTCCGTCAACACTGAGCGGTGCATGAACCGCAGTAGCGATACTGGAACCACTTTGCTGACGGGCCTCTCTAACGATCCGCTCCCAACGCACTATCCTGTCTTTATCATCGGCTATTTTAGGAACTGAATGGACGGAAGTAAAGGGAACGATCTCCGCGACGCCACACTCAACAGCCTGCCTTACAATAAGGTCCATCTTTGCGCCTTTGGGCAATGCTTGAAACAGGCTTATCAGCGGAATAGGCGCTGACTGCAAAGGTGTCGGCCCTGCGTCCGGGACGCACTCACCCTCAAGCCAGTCCCGCTTAACAGTCCGCACTCGTATCTGCACTGTTTCCCCATTGGGCAGCAGCGCGTTAAAAACGGTCCCTGTCGTGAAGCGTCGCACTCGCGCCAGATAGTGATAGTCCGCGCCGGACAAACGGACTATCCCGGATTCATCAGGTGCGGACTGCAAGATAAACTGTTTCATGAAGCCTGAGCGAACTCTTCTTCCTTCGTGGTCTCTTCCTGGAGTACCTTCAGGGTTTTGGTGGTTTGCATCAGCGTATTATAGGTACCTGAGCGGAGGATATTCACTGCTTCCTGAAGCTGTACATCGTATTCAAGGTCATAGACGAGTGCGACACTCGTCCGGTTCTGCTCGTTTCTGATGAGTCGGCGGAGCAGGGATTCGTCGAGTTGATACTCACGGTTAAGTTCTTGTGCCAAAGCCGCTATCTCGTCTCCACTGGCTTGGGGCTTCTCTTTGATAAAGTTCGGTATCCGGTTTGCGGTGATAAGGGAGTTCAAAGCCTCTGCATCATCGTCGGTGAATTCCGGGAACAGCACTTCTCGATCTGGCGGAATCCCTATCTTGTCGATGTTGACATCGCTGGGCGTATAGTAACGGGCGACTGTGATCTTGAAGCCGGTAGGGGTGTTGTTCAATGGATAAACCTGCTGCACTGAGCCTTTGCCAAAGGACTTTTCGCCCACAAGGTAAGCGCGTCCTCTGTCCTTGAGTGCGCCGGCAACGATTTCCGACGCTGACGCCGAGCCTCGGTTAATCAGTACGATAATCGGCATGGTGGATGGAATCTCTGTAGCTCTTCTGGCGCTGAACACACGGTTTTCCTGGGGCAATCGGGACTTGGTGCTGACCACAACTCCGCCTTCGAGGAAGAGATCGCTGATGTCAACCGCTGAATTCAGAAGCCCGCCATAGTTATTGCGCAGGTCAAGGATAAATGCCTTGTAGTTATGCTTCTTAAACTCGGCAATCGCGTCTTTTGAGCGTTCCAGCGTATGTGGTGTAAAGGTGAGTAGTTTGAGATATCCAATGTCCTCGCCGATCAAGGCGTATTTGGTGGTAGGAACTTCGATGATCGCCCGCGTCAGACTGACGGGGAACTCAAGTTTTTCGCCGCGGCGGATAACGAGATCAACGTTTTGTCCGGGCGTACCGCGCAGTCGCGCCAGTACCTCGTCCATTGTGAGTACGTCGGTGGGTTCGTCGTTTATCTTGATGATGAGGTCGCCAGGGTTAATCCCGGCGCGCCAGCCTGGTGTGTCCTCTATCGGGGAAGCGACTTCTATGTACGTTTTCCCGTCAGCCTGTTCATCTGAGGGCGAGATATACAAGCCGACACCGCCGAAACTGCCCTGAGTGGTATCACTGAGGTCGAGCATGTCCTGCTCTGTCAGGAAACTTGAGTACGGATCGCCCAGTGCCTCAAACATGCCTGACATAGCTCCCTCATAAAGGGTTTGAGCATCTACTTCATCCACATAGTGCCGTTGGATAAAGTCAAACACGTCTTGAATAATCGAGGTATACTGATTGACGTATTGAGTTGTAGTGGTTCTGGCCTCACGCCCCTGCGCCTCAGCGCCGGGAACGAGCACAAGGATAAAAACGCCACACAAGACTGCTGTAGCCATAACCCAGATAAAAGAAAGGGGAACTGATTTTTTATAAACATAAAAGTTATTCATACGTAATCTCCATAACGCGAAATAATATCAAATACCACTGCGTTGAGCAAGATGAATCAAGCTGAGACATCAAATCTGAAATTCCTGCGTCGCATTTACTTGACCTTTATATAGTCGGATAAGTATGTTCTTTACCATAACAAACATAAATAAACAAAAGGGATGGAATCATGTCAGATATTAAAGAAGAGATTGCTCCTGAAGATGAGCGAAACGTGAAAGCGCCGGACGAGGCTCAAGCTACGACTCAGCCCGCGGCTCAAGCCGGCGTTCCTCATGATGGAGAAGCGGTGGCAGAAGAACAGAGTCCCGAAGAACGCTTGACAGACCTTGAAGCGCAACTTGCGCAGGCTAACGATCAGTTTCTGCGTAAGGCCGCAGAGTTTGAGAATTTCCGCAAGCGCATAAATCGGGAGAAACAGGATACCATTGATTTTGCTAACCAAGCCCTGCTCCTTGATATTATCGAAATCATTGATGATTTCGATCGGGCTATCAAATCAGCTGAAACGTCAAAAGACTTTGAGAGCTTTTACAAAGGCGTTGACATGATCGAGAAACGCCTGAGTTCTCAGCTGGAGAACAAGTGGGGACTCAAGCGCTTTGACTCGGCGGGGGTGCCGTTTGATCCTAACCGGCACGAGGCTATCATGATGGAGAAGTCCGCCGACATTGATGAGCCTGTAGTGCAGGAGGACTTTGTTAAGGGCTATACCCTCAAAGACCGTGTGATTCGAAGTGCTAAGGTCAAGGTGATCATGCCTGAAGGAATCGGGGAAGCATAAAAAAGCGGAACTATTTACTACCCGCTATCTGCTAAATTAAGTATGTTTTAGTCATAACAATAATAATAAGGAGCTGTAAAGAATGAGTAAAATAATCGGTATTGACCTAGGAACCACAAACTCTTGTGTATCTGTGCTTGAAGGCGGCGAGCCTCTTGTCATTCAGAATTCCGAGGGAGGACGTACAACCCCCTCAATTGTTGGTTTTACCAGCAAGGGTGAGCGCGTGGTGGGACAGCCTGCCAAGAACCAGCGCATCACGAACCCGGAAAACACGATCTTTTCCATCAAACGATTTATGGGTCGCCGTTATTCCGAAGTAAACAACGAGATGGCGCGGGTTCCCTACCATGTAGTTGAGCAGGGAAACGATGTGCGTGTTGACATTGATGGGAAAAAGTATTCCCCGCAGGAGATTTCAGCTTTTGTTCTTCAAAAGATGAAGAAGACCGCTGAGGATTATCTTGGCGAGACCGTCAGTGAGGCTGTTATCACTGTGCCAGCGTACTTCAACGATGCCCAGCGGCAGGCCACGAAAGACGCGGGTAAAATCGCGGGACTTGATGTCAAACGCATTATCAATGAGCCGACCGCCGCTGCTCTGGCGTTTGGGCTTAACAAGAAAGATATGAAGAAAGATATGACTGTCGCGGTCTATGACCTGGGCGGTGGAACCTTTGACATTTCCATTCTGGAGCTGGGCGATGGTGTCTTTGAGGTAAAGTCTACCAACGGCGACACTCACCTTGGCGGCGACGACTTTGACCAGCGTATTATGGAATGGCTTATTACCGAGTTCAGGCAGGATACGGGGATTGACCTTGGGCGGGATCGCATGGCTTTGCAACGCCTCCGCGAGGCTGCTGAAAAAGCCAAGATTGAGCTTTCCGCCATGCAGACCACTGAGGTGAACCTGCCATTCATCACCGCCGATGCTTCCGGCCCCAAACATTTGCAGAAGACACTGAGCAGAGCCAAGTTTGAGCAGATGGTCAGCGATCTGCTTGAGCGTTCAAAGGAACCGTGCAAGAAAGCGCTTAACGACGCGGGCCTCACCTCAGACAAGATCGACGAGGTTATCCTTGTAGGCGGTTCAACTCGTATTCCAGCGGTTCAGCAGATCGTCAAAGACCTGTTTAAAAAGGAGCCGAACAAGGGCGTGAATCCTGATGAAGCGGTCGCTATTGGTGCGGCCATTCAGGGCGGCGTGTTAAGCGGCGGTGTGAAAGACGTGCTTCTGCTCGACGTTACCCCGCTTTCACTCGGCATTGAAACCCTGGGCGGCGTTATGACTAAGCTCATCCCGCGCAACACGACAATTCCCACCCGGAAAAGCCAGACATTCTCCACAGCCGCTGATGGCCAGACTGCTGTTACCATCCATGTGCTTCAGGGCGAACGTGAAATGGCAAACCAGAACCGCACCTTGGGTAACTTCAACCTCGAAGGCATTCCGCCTGCACCCCGCGGCGTTCCTCAGATCGAGGTTACGTTTGATATTGACGCCAATGGCATTGTCCACGTTTCCGCCAAGGATATGGGTACGGGCAAAGAACAGAAGATACGCATTGAAAGCTCCTCTGGTCTCTCCGACAACGACATTGATCGCATGGTTAAGGAAGCCGAGATGCACGCTGAGGAAGACAAGCGTGAGCGTGAAAAGGCTGAGGTTCGTAACGAGGCTGAGCAGATGATCTATGCTACTGAGAAGAATATCAAAGACTTGGGCGACAAGGTCAGTGCTGACGACAAAACCAAGACTGAGGAAGCCATTGCTGCGCTCAAGCAGGCGCTGGAAAGCAACGATACTCAGACCATCAAGGATAAAACCGAGACCTTAAAGCAGAATTCCTACAAGATCGCCGAGGAAATCTACAAGCAATCCGGCACGCAACAGCAAGCTGGCGCAGACCCCCAGACTGGACCATCCGCCAACCCGGATCAGGGCAGAGCGTCTAATACCAAAAGCGCCGAAGACGCAGATTACGAGGTGGTTGATGATAAGTAGCGAGTAGGACTTAGTGGATAGTGGATAGAGATGCGGCTCTCCACTATCCACTAGTCGTTACCACTAATCACAACAAAGGAAAAAAATGTGGCAAAGCGTGATTACTATGAAGTGCTGGGTGTTCAGCGGAACGCCAGTAAAGATGAGATAAAGAAAGCCTACCGAAAACTTGCTGTCCAGTATCACCCGGATAAGAATCCGGGCAATAAAGAAGCGGAAGAGAGATTCAAGGAAGCGACTGAAGCCTATGAAGTGCTGTCTGATGACCAGAAGAAGGCTGCTTATGACCAGTTTGGCTTCGCAGGCGTTGAGGGTATGGGTGGCCAGCATGATTATTCGCAAACGTTCCGAGGTTTCGAGGATATTTTTGGTGATTTTTCAGGTTTTTCCAGCATTTTCGATACCATCTTTGGTGGAAGTGGCGGCGGTCAGCGCTCATCAAGTGGGTCGGGCGGCTCTCAGCAAGGCGCGAACCTGCGCTACGATATTGAAATACCGTTCAAGGATGCAGTGTTTGGCACCAAAGTGGAAGTGCAGTATTCCCACAATGAAGCCTGTCCCTCCTGCAAAGGTACAGGCGCGGCCAGCGGTTCCGGGAGAAAGGTCTGCCACACCTGTGGCGGCACGGGCCAGGTGCGGCAAAGCATGGGCTTTTTCTCTATGCCCTCGACCTGCCCGGCCTGCAACGGCGAAGGGCATATCATTGAGCATCCCTGTAAGGATTGTGGTGGCTCAGGCACACAGAAAAAACGGCAAAAACTCATGGTTACAATACCAGAAGGTGTAGACGACGGACGCAGGGTGCGTATCCCCCGGCAAGGAGACGCAGGCGCAAATGGCGGACCGCCCGGAGACCTATATGTGGTTATCCATGTAAAGGCACACGAGTTCTTTGAACGCCAGAACGCCGACCTCTACTGTGCATTGCCGATTTCGGTGAGTCAGGCCGCGCTTGGAGCAGAGATACACGTCATGACGCTGGATGGCAAGACGATCAAGGTTAAGGTTCCCGCCGGCGTACAGAACGGCAAATTACTCCGTGTGCGGGACGAAGGCGTGCCTTCCGGTGGCAGACGAGGCGATCTCTATATCAAACTCATCGTGCAAATTCCGGTGAAGCTGTCTCGCCAGGGTAAAGAGTTGCTCGAAAAACTTGCCCGCATTGAGGGTCAGGATGATTCCCCCAAACCCATCCCTCTGGCTGAACTTGCTTCCCAATAGGTTTTGTTGAGGGGCAGGCGAATGGATACTGAGAAACGCTCAACGGCTTTTCTATGCAAGCCAGTTTCCTGGTTATACTGTTGGCATGAAACAAAAACTACTACCCATTGGCGTACAAGACTTTATGAGCCTTCGATAAGAAGGCTATCTCTATAAGCGGGCTATAGCCGAGTGGCTGATGGAGAGCAATGGTGGCTAATGAGCTGTCGAGTACCCAGCAGATAGTGAAGGTGATACAGTCCATCCCTGCTGGCAAAGTGTCGAGCTACCGCGACGTGGCGTTAGCCGCTGGGCTACGCAACGGGGCGCGGCAAACCGTGCGCGTGCTGCACTCGCTGTCGCAGAAGGAGCATTTACCTTGGCACCGCGTGATCAAGGTGGATGGACATATCGCGTTACCGTACGAAGGAGGCCGTGAATTGCAGATCGCGCTACTGCGTTCCGAAGGCGTGGAGGTATCGGAACAGGGCCTTGTTGATATGCAGCGCTATGGATGGACGCGTGAACCATCTCACCGTCAACCGTAAGCCTGTACAGTTTTGCTATCTCAAAATTTCGTCAAATCTCATGTCAATCGTTTTTTTTAGTTGAAGCAAGACTTCTTTGTGTATGCCGCCGCGCTTCACATCAGAATTCACCACCGGAACCAAAAGCTG
Organism: Treponema sp.; assembly: GCA_031267685.1. Classification (GTDB taxonomy): domain Bacteria; phylum Spirochaetota; class Spirochaetia; order Treponematales; family Breznakiellaceae; genus JAIRMT01. Next base: position 15,969 of record JAIRYV010000061.1, on the reverse strand, counting down.
ATACACCTCAACATGAAGCGCCTCCGCAAGTTTCAGAATCGTCTTATCGCTGACCCAAGTCCGACAACCCTCAATATCATTTATCATATTAGACGATATATCCGCTGTCTCAGCTAGCTTCTCCTGCGTCAGCCCTAAAATCCTTCTCTGCTTCTTGATGTTTTCTGCAAGTATCTCTCGAAGTTCCCGTATGTCCATCCAAATAACCTTGCAACAAGGATACTTAGATGTTGACAGGTATTAACACTTGACATCTTCGGGTTATAACACTGATAATATCAAGTATATAGTCTGATATTAACGGGAAAAGCATATTCCCACTAAGGAGTGTCTTATGGAAATAGAGAGATTCATTGACTTATTTGCCGCCGAGTTTGATGAGACAGACCGAAGCGTCTTCACGGCGGAAACGGAATTCAAAGCCCTTGAGGAATGGGACTCAATGCTGGCGCTGATCATTATGACAATGGTGGATAACAAATACGGCGTTACGCTCAGGGCTAACGACTTGAAAAAAGCCATAACCATCAAAGACCTGTTTGAAACCATCCACGCTTACCGGCCAAACAACACGGGGAATCGTGCATGAAAGCCTTTATCAAAGCCATTGCTCGCTATCTGCCGGAAGGAGAGCTCTCCAACGCCGACCTGGAGCGGGAGTTTCCCGAATGGAACGCGGCAAAGATACTGTCCAAAGTCGGCGTCAACACACGGCACATCGCGACGGCTAACGAGACCGCGACAGATATGGCGGAACGCGCCGCTCAAAACCTCTTTGAACAGTGCCGTGTCGACAAAGCCGCTGTTGATTACCTGCTCTTCTGCACACAAAGCCCGGATTACGTTTTGCCCGCCTCCGCATGTCTGCTCCAGAACCGGTTGGGACTGTCCGTCCATACAGGCGCGCTGGACTTTAACCAGGGCTGCTCTGGTTACATTTATGGCCTGTCTTTAGCAAAGGGCTTGCTGGCCGGAGGCATCGCGTCAAACGTGCTACTCCTCACCGCAGAAACCTACAGCCGGTATTTACATCCACAAGACAAGGCGTGCAGAAGCATCTTTGGCGATGGAGCCAGTGCCACACTGATTGCCAATGAAGGATTCGCGGAGCTAGGCGCATTTTGCCTTGGCACTGATGGCGCCGGCGCGGAAAACTTGATCGTCCGTACCGGCGGAGCGCGTAATCAGGCGCCTCTCAACGCACTTGAAACAGACAACTACGGAAACCCAGTATCGCCAGATCACCTTTATATGAACGGCGGGGAAATCTATTCATTCACGCTTCGCACAGTCCCCGCAATGGTGGAAGAAACCTTACGAAAAAACAAAGCCATCCAAAGCGATGTCGATCTGTTTGTGTTTCATCAGGCAAACGGATATATGCTTGAGCAGTTGCGAAAAAAATTAAACATCGATAAAGACAAGTTCTTTGTGAATCTGCCGGAACTTGGCAACACGGTATCAAGCTCAATACCTATCGCTCTATGCGAAACTCTTGAAAAAGGCTTGATACAAAAAGGAACAAAAATACTGCTCGCCGGTTTTGGCGTTGGACTTTCTTGGGGAGGCTGTATCCTGACATGACCATTCATTCGCTGCCCTTTATCGTCTTCTTTGGCGCGGTCTTTCTGCTCTATTACGCCCCGTTGAGAGTTCGGGACAAGGCGTTGTATCAAAACCTACTGCTGCTTACAGCAAGTTATCTTTTTTACGGCCTCGTAAACTGGAAGATGATCCCCTTGCTTATCGCGACAAGCACCGTGTACTACGCACTAGGCATAGCCATTGCGGACGCCGGAGAATCGTCCGCCAAGGCAAATATGCTTGCAGCCCTTGGCGCGTGTATAGGAGTCGCGTTACTTTTGTATTTCAAGTATCTCAATTTCTTTATCACTTCGTTTGTTGACCTATTCCACCTCTTCGGCTTACAGGTAAATATACACACCCTGCATATTATTATGCCCCTCGGCCTTAGTTTCTGGACATTCAAACTTATAAGCTATTGTTTTGAAGTGCGGGACAAAACAGTAGCATCAGTGCGTGGCGTGATTCCTTTTGCAGTATATGTCGCGTTTTTTCCCACCATGACTGCAGGCCCCATCGACCGGCCCGACAAATTTATTCCCCAGCTTCGTTCTGAACGTAAATTCGATTACCGCATTGCGGTTGACGGCGTACGTCAAATGCTGTGGGGTATGTTTAAAAAGCTGGTGATTGCAGACAGGTTTACCGTTACCATAGACAACGCTTGGAACGCGCCTTCAAAAACAACGGGGATAAATCTGCTTATTGCGGCCTTTCTCTTTTCCGTGCAGATTTACGCTGACTTTTCCGGTTATTCTGATATGGCCATTGGCGCCGGAAAACTTTTGGCGCTTAACACCACGAAGAATTTTAACTATCCATTTTTCGCCCGAAACATCGCAGAATTCTGGCGGAATTGGCATATATCCCTCACCTCGTGGCTTACTGATTACGTCTTCATGCCTCTCCACGACCGTTTCCGCACATGGGGCAAAATGGGCGTAATACTCGCCATTAGTATTAACTTTCTTTTGGTAGGACTTTGGCATGGCGCGAACTGGACATTCGTTGTGCTGGGTGTGTATCACGGCATTCTATACATTCCCCTCATCATAAGCGAAAATTTTGGCAGAATCCCCAAACATCGCCTAAATAAAATAGGTTTACCGCCGCTAAAAGACGCTTTGCATATGCTGCTCACTTTTACGCTGGTAACTTTTGGCATGACAATGTTACGTGCAAATAACCTAAGCCACTGGCTGGAATATCTGCGCGCTTTAGTCTTTAATTTTTTTCCTCTTGTGCTTTCCAGCAAAAGCTTACAGGGTGAAACAAGGATACTGGCTTCTGTCGCGCTTCTGTTTTTGGAATGGTTCAGCTTTCGCTATAAGATGGAATATGCGCTTTGTCTGGTAATAAAGTTCAACAGAGTATGTCGTTATGCCGTGTATGTTTTGATTGCAGTGCTTGTCAGCGCCTATTTATTCGGCGCGGATACGCAGGAATTTGTGTATCAGCAATTTTGAAAAAGGTCTGCCATGAAAAAGTTTATACAAAAAGCTATCGCACTTTTGCTGTGTTATATTCCTGTCGCATTTGTACTTCCGGTTTTGTACGATCCCTTTAATGTGTTTCACTATAAAAACGTCCGCGACACCGGCAGCATAAATAGTAACTATATCAAGATGCGCTATATTCTTGATAACCCTGATAAGTTCGACGCTTTTATTTTAGGAAGCTCGAAAGTAAGCGCCTTGGACGTTGCCCGCATTACAGACCTTCACTGTTATAATATGACTCATCCTTGGGGAACTCCAAAGGAATATTTTGACAATCTGCACGTTCTTCTTGAAAATGGCATCATCCCCAAAACCGTTTTTCTGGGCATTGATACAGCTTCCGGCTGGCTTGATCCATCTATAAGTGAGCAACAATTAGGCACAAAGCCGTATCCATCTGGTTCTGCTCCTAAAGATTTACGTTACGCGGAGTTTCTTACCAGCTATTGCAATCCGCTCGTGTATTCTTCGCTTCTGACAACGCTTCGGCATAAAGCGAAAGACAGCGAAGAATATCGCAGACAATTTTATGAGAACGGCGGTAAAGCGCGGACAGAAAAGCCCGCAAGTTATCAATGGGACAACCTCGCGCTTCAACTACAAACGCGCTTTTTGTCGCGTCCCATCGAAAACCGTATCGATGAAGGCTTAAACGATATAAAAAACATTGTTACTCTTTGTCAGCAATACAACGTCAGTCTTATTATATTTACCACTCCATTGCACGAAGCCGAGTACCGGCTTTTTGTTGAACACGGTTATCTTGACTTCCTGTGCAAATTGGCGGACATAAGCGATTACTACAACTTTGCCGGCATCAACGACATCAGCATCAACAACGCGAACTTTGACGACGTGTTTCATCATAACATCGAAACCGGCGATCTTGTCCTTGACGCCATCGTGTATGGACGCGCCGAACCCCATCTTATAGCCCAGGGCTTTGGCGTACTGGTAACAAAAGAGAATGTTGACAGCGTACTAAGAACAGCTATGGATATGATTGACAATGCGCCGGTTGACTAGAAGCCTAAGCTAGGCGAGTAGGTAGCGTTGTCCAGTAATAGTCGTTCTCATACCTATATTGATCTTGATGACGATTTTACTTTAATGCCGCTGTATCTGACACTATGCGCGAAACTTTCAAGACTCTTTGGCTTTTCTTTCATTTAATCCACCTCATGTCATAAGTATATCAGCATACCAACACGTCCCGTGTCTGAAACCATGACACGATACGTGTCTTGAACATTGACACGTCCCGTGTCTGAAACCATGACACGTCCCGTGTCAGATACATTGACACGTACAGTATCTGATACATTGATAACGTAACACGATACATGCCACCAGGCTGATTTACTGGCATAACCTATCCTCATTGATTGATGGTGTACGTTTAGCAGAGATGTTTTCCTTAGCAACATGGATCACATTGCAAAAAATAGAGAAAATTGGACAATTTCCCTGTATCATATCTTCATGCTTAAAAACTAAGGATATGATTCTGGGTTTCCCCTATGATGTGTCCTTACTGCATCGAAAGAGCAGCCTTAGATTTAACGTGAGTTCGAACGAAAAAACTGGTCTCAAACCCTGATAGGATTTGAGACCAGCTCAACTTTTTTGAGTTCCCTATTTATTATTAGGGATAAACTTCGTAAAAGACGGCGTCAATCGCCGCTTGATGCATTAGTTCTTCAGCGTTTTAGCGTACTCGTCCACCTGGCGCTGGGCTTCTGCGATAATCCTATCAAATCCCGCATTTTTCAGTTCCGTTATCACCTGAGGCAAAGCCACCGCAGGATCAGACGCGCCTGTATTAAGGTCGGTCGCGTATTTAGACCATGCGGTCTGACAATTGGCTATCTCAGTACGAATCGGCTCCAGGTCCAGCATAAAGCCTAGCACGACTGAAGGCGTTGCTTCCTCGTTCAGTTGCAATACTTCGTTCCAATATCCGGACGGTACAGTGTCTTCCGGGGTCTCGATAAAGAAGCTCGCCTCCTGATAGTTGATCAGCGGCCAGTCCGTCCGGTCACGGTGAACCGCAGTCCCGTTGTTCACATAGTGAAAATGCTTCCCTTCAATACCGTAACCAATCATATCCCGAAATTTAGTATCCGTGTTGATGAGTTCAAGGAGTTTCAATGCCTCCACCTTATATTTGGAGTTGACACTGATCGCGTTCATCGATCCCTGGATGGAATCAGTGGAATAGGACGGGCCAAAATAGCGGGCCGCATCATATCGGTCGATCCCGGCCGAAGTGGCATACGAAGCCGCTACACCCGTCCAAGCCTGAGCCATGAAGAAAGGCCGGTATTTGGGAGTCTCGTCTATCATGTTAGCATCAGGATTGATGATCCCTGCCTCATACCACTGGTGGAGGTAATCAAAGACCTGCCGGACATCGGCCTGTTCCAAAGTGTTGACTACCCGACGGTTCGTATCGTCCAGACGCACTCCCAGAGGCAGCAGACCTGCGGCCAAAGAATCGTACTGGTCAAAAGCGATCTGTGCGGAACCCCTTGCCAAAGAAAACGGATAGTAACGCTGCCCCTCGCCTGCCTTGATTTGCCGGAATGACCGGTCCAAGTTGGCAAAAGAGGTGTCATTGATATTAAGCTGGTATTTCTGCACAATGGCGTGGTCCCAGAAATAATAGACAGTCTTGGAGGAGTCCTTGTAGGTCGGAACCGAATATATCCGGCCTTTCACGTTCACCCCTGCCCATAGCACGTCCGGGATATACGCCTGCAACTTAGGCGTGTGTTGCGGCACGAGGTCAGTCAAATCCGCGAATGCTCCCAAGCTCACAAAGCGGTTATACGACCCCAAGTCCGTGAACAGAATATCGTAATATTCGCCGGCATTGATCATCGTGGTAAAACGATTCCCCGCGTCTCCCCAGCCCGCCTGCTTAATATCGACCCGCACTCCGATCTTTTCCTGGGTGTAGTCACTGATAACCTTGAGGTCATCAGCAAAGTTCGCCTGCCCGCTCCCTATCTGCCACCAGATAAGCGTAGGAACTGTAGACGTCCCTCCCTGCGACGACCCTGCGGCCATGGCCTTGGTGCCTCCACTCAAGATCAGCGCCAAAACCGTTCCAACTAAAAACAACTTCTTCATTCTTCTTCTCCTAATTAAAATTGCTCCATTTGAAGCTCCCCAATTATACAACCGGGATTACTATCTGTTCAACTAGAAAAGCACTGATTAGCGTCAAGTTAATCAGCGTTGCCCTAGCCTTTTACCGCGCCGACCGTCAAGCCTGACACAAAGTAGCGCTGGAAGAAGGGATAGGCACAGGCAATCGGTAGCACTGCCACCACGACAATCGCCATACGGGCCGCCTCCTTAGGCATCGTGGCCAAAAGCTGAGCCTGAGAAACCCCCAAAAGTGCGGCATTCTGTGCCAGAAAGTTGATGTCTCCCAAAAGCCTGTTCAAATAAGCCTGCAAGGTGAAAAGACTGGGGTTATCAATGTACAACATGGACGTAAACCAGTCGTTCCAGTAGCCGAAACTCAGGAAAAGCCCGATGGTCGCCAGTACTGGCAGAGACAGGGGGAACACAATCTTGAAAAAGATTGTCAACTGACTCGCCCCGTCTATTTTTGCAGACTCAATGACGGAATCCGGTATGGTCGACCGGAAAAAGGTCTTGCACAGAATCACGTTATACGATGAAACCGCCAAAGGTAGGATCAATACCCAGACCGAATCCCGCAAGTGCAGGAACTGGGCCACGATAAAATAGCTGGCAACAAGACCACCGTTAAAAATCATCGGGACAAACACAAACCATACGAAAAATTTCTGGAGAAAGTATTCCCGTCGGGACAGCACATACCCCATAAGCGCGTTGAGGACAACTCCTAAGGTCGTTCCAACCCCCGTTACAAATATGGACATCCCCAGCGAAGGAAGAATCGTCCCCCGCTGTTTGAAAAGGTAGCTGTATCCTTCCAGCGAAAAGGTCCGGGGAATCAACTGGTAGCCAAATTCCCGCAGGGACTCTTCCTCCGAAAAAGAAATGGATACGACCAAAAGCATGGGAACGATACAGCCTAAGGCCAGTACCACCATAATAATATTAAAGATCACATTCGATACTGGACTCACCCGCGTGAACTTTGCGATACTGCTTGTTTTCTCACTCATTTTCGCCTCCTTTTTAGATCATTGCCGATTCTTCATCGACTTTCTTGACAATCCAGTTTACCAGCAGGGTCATAAGACAAGCAGTGACAGCTTGCAAAAACGCCGCAGCAGCAGCCATACCAGTGGTGGAACTCTTGAGCTGTTTGTATACATAGACATCCAGCGTGGTTACCGTATTGTATAGAGAGTTGGAATCTCTCGGCACTTGATAGAATAGACCGAAGTCGGAGTAGAAGATATGCCCCGCCGCCATGATAAACATCAGGATAATGATCGTTTTCATCATGGGTATGGTAAGCGACCATATCTGCTGCCACTTACTGGCCCCGTCGATAATCGCGGCCTCGTAAATCGACTTGTCCTGCGAGGTGATCGCCGCGAGATACACCACCATGCCATAGCCGACCCCTTTCCACTGACTCATGAATATCAGGAAGCCAGGCCAGAATTTCGGTTCCATATACCAACGGTGAACCGGAAGGCCCATATCTGTCAGCACACTGTTCGCCATACCCATGTCGTAGCTTAAAAATCCCCACACTAGGGTGGATACCACGACCCACGACAGGAAGTAGGGGAAAAAAAGCAGTGTCTGGTACACTTTTGCCGCCACCTTGCTGTATAATTCACTCACCAGCAAGGCCAGCGTAATCGGTATGACCACACCGAGTACGATCATCACCCCGTTGTACGTCAGGGTGTTGCCAACAACCATCCAGATGTCCGGGCTGCTGAGCAGGAATTTGAAATTCTCAAGGCCGATCCATTTACTTTCCACGACACTTTTGAGAAAACCGCCGGTGATCCGATAGTCTTTGAAGGCTATGATCACGCCAAACATGGGGAGATAACAAAAGAGGATATACCAGACCGTAGTCGGCAACGCCAACAGGGAAAACTGGAGATCGTCTTTTGTCCACTTTTTCTTAACCATCTTTTCTTTTTTTACCATAATGAAACCCTCCTAAGCAAATATATATAATATATTTTTCTTATCAGTAAGTATACTGAAATGGTACATCCTTCTTGTCAAGAAAAATTTTGGTATGTTGCGTATTTTCCTCTAAGAATTCTTGGCCACAGCTTACACAGATTTCTGCGTCGCATATCTTTTTCGCTTCGGTTATGCCGCCGCAGTTTCCAATGTCCGGCTGTATTATATGCACGTAGAACATAATCCCGTAATCACGGACAAGCCGTCCGATCTGAATAGCAGTGGAAGCGTCCGTCATCGCGTGATTTTCTATGATGATGTCAATACCGTCTCCCACAGCCTCCTGCGTTACCTTGATACGCTCCTCGACTGTCTTCATCATGTCCCGTGAAATAGAGCCTGTCGAGGCTGTGTAAGGCAGGCTATTTCCATTTTTATCGAAGCGCATACCATTTGTTTTTATCGCGTCATACCCTTCTGCCACAGCTTTCTGGACTGCCTCCGCGTAAAAATCACTGTTCACGCTCTGCCCCTTGAAGAGCAGAAATTTATCTACACCCCAGCCAAACTGAAGCTGACTTGCATAACATCGGAGCTTATCGCGGTGCTTGCCGCCGAGCAGCCTATACAGTGGCGCTTCTGCGACCTTTGCCTTTATGTCCCAGATAGCAATGTCTATTGCGCTGATAGCTGCCATCACTATGGCGCCATTTCCCTGCGCCCAGAATGACTGCCGGAACATCTTTTCCCAGATAACCTCGTTCCAGAACGGGTTCATACCGATAAGCATTGGGCCAAGTCCTTTATCTGCTCAAACGCGGCTAGTGCGCCCGTGCCTATGGCGACAGCTGCCTCTCCAAGTCTTGTTATTCCCTCATCAGTGTTCACGCGACATAAGACTGGCCGTGACAGACACCCTGGATCTTTCACGAAAGCAACATGGCACTGCTTATCCAGACAGACGCCTTCACTAAGACGTCGTTATGCCGCCACGATTACGACTTACCATCTCGTGTCATTGCATAGTTCTACACTGTTAGTTGTTACTATCGCACATCTCAGTAACGAGTGCAAGTACTATTGCATCGATGCTTTGTCTCGTGTCAGATACTCTGACCCGTCTCGTGTCATACACCATGACCCGTACCGTGTCATACACCATGACACGTCCCGTGTCTTATACATTGACCCGTCCCGTGTCTGAAATCATGACGCGTACCGTGTCAGACACCTTATAGCTTGACACGATACATGTCAGTAGGTATTTACTGGCATAGCCTATCCTCATTGATTGATGGTGTAGGTTTAGCAGGGATGCTTTCCTCAGCAGTACGGATCACGTTACAAAAAATATGGAAAATGGGGCAATTTCCTTGTATCATATCTTCATGCTTGAAAAACTAGGAATTTTTTATGATGAAGAGGTTCAGCGGCTTATCGACAGTTTTGCGGAATGTTTCCGGGTACGCTTCACGATCTTTTCCGCTAACTATGAAGATATGATTCTGGGTTTCCCGTATGATGTGTCCCATTACTGCAAGATGATACGGGAAAACCTTCGTCTGCTTCCCTACTGCCTCAATCAGAACCGACAGATGTGCCAGCGCTGCGAGCGCTGTGAAGATACTCAGTACCCGCTTGTTTACCGCTGCCATGCAGGGCTTTACGAATCAGTGATGCCCATCAGGGTTAATCAACAGCTTGTTGGCTATGCCATGATTGGTCAGTTCAGAACGTGTGAGGAGGGCGACATTCCGCCGGAGCTTTTCGCGCAGAGTCAAAAGCCGGGTATTGACGTGGAGTCTCTGCGCACGGCTTATCAGGAACTGCCGTTCTATGATAAGACCTCAACGTGGAATATGGTGAATCTCTTTTCCGTACTGATCGATTTCATCATTATGAGAGAGTATATCAATGTTCACCAGCCCGGACAGATAGAAAAAATATCACACTGGCTGGATAAGCATATTGCTGAAGCCATAGAGCTTGATGATGTTGCCAATGCTATAGGCCGCTGCCGTTCAACTGTGTCTCACCTTGTCAAGCAGCAGTTTGGTATGAGCTTCAAGCAGTTATGTGCTTTCAAGCGAGTGCAGCGCTTTGAGAGCCTTATTGCCGCTGAGCCAAGTCTGACCATAGCTGAGGCAGCACTCAGAGTTGGCTATGATGACCCGCTTTACTTTTCCCGAATATACAAGAAACTGAGGCTGATACCCCCGATAGAATACGTCAAGTCAGTACGAAATTCAGAGGCAGACCCGCGAATGAACACAAATACGAATGGATTAGATAACTATCATATCTATTCGCGGACATTTGTAGAGAAGAAGTCGATAACTAAGTGTATGGAAGGCATACAACGAGGGATTTGTTGGGAAAAGTGGATGGTCAGGTCTGTGGAACATTTTGGCAAGCTGAATGGAATGGACTTCTCCGAGTCGGTGCGGTTCATTGTTGAGTGTGAGCTAAACAAGCGGGGCTATTTCAGAAAGGACTTTGAGCCAGAAATCGTAGATACCGGAGAGCCGTCGGCTGGAGGCGCTTGTCTTAACGAAACGATTGGCCGACCGGGTCCACTACTGGCAGAGGCGTAAACAGGACTGACAGGGTATGTCAGTCCTGTGACGCTATCTGCTCATTGCAGTGCGAATCTCGCTGATGAAATCAGATGTGTTGACTACTGTGGGTTTCACGCCTTCGCAAAGGAGGGCGAGGTCTTTGGTCATAATGCCGCGCTCAATTATGGCCAGAGATGTGGCTTCAAGCTTGTCGGCAAAGTCAATGAGTGCATTGTGCTTGTCCAGCTCACCACGTTTGCGGAGTGCGCCTGACCATGCGAAGATCATAGCAATGGGGTTGGTGGAGGTTTCTTCGCCTTTGAGGTGCCGGTAGTAGTGGCGGGTTACAGTGCCGTGGGCTGCCTCAAACTCGAAGTTACCGTCTGGGCTGACTAAAACGCTGCTCATCATGGCTAGGGAACCAAAGGCAGTGGAAACCATATCGCTCATCACATCGCCGTCGTAGTTCTTGCATGCCCACACAAAGCCCCCCTTCGAGCGAATGACCCGGGCTATTGCGTCATCAATGAGCGTGTAGAAATAAGTGATTTCAGCTTGCTTGAACTGGTCCGCGTACTCGGTGTCATAGATGCGCTGAAACAGGTTCTTGAAGGTCTGGTCGTACTGTTTCGAGATGGTGTCTTTGGTAGAAAACCAGAGGTCTTGCTTGCGGGAAAGGGCATAGCGAAAACAGGCGTGCGCGAAAGATATAATAGAAGAATCTTTGTTGTGCATAGCCTGAAGTACGCCTGCGCCCTCAAAGTCATGGATGGTTTCGCGGAACGTGTCGCCAGAGGAGCTGGTGAACAGTAGCTCTGCCTTACCAGCTGACGGCACACGGTATTCCACAGCCTTGTACACATCGCCATAGGCATGACGGGCTATGGCGATGGATTTCTGCCATGTACGCACGACTGGTTTCACGCAGGAGACGAGGATCGGCTCACGGAACACCGTGCCATCGAGTATGGCACGTATAGTGGCGTTGGGGCTTTTCCACATTTTCTTGAGGTGGTACTCGGCGACACGCTGTTCGTTTGGGGTGATAGTGGCGCACTTGACGCCTACGTGGAGGCGCTTGATTGCGTCGCCTGCGTCGACCGTTACTTGATCGCTGGTTTCGTCCCTGTGCTGGAGGCCGAGGTCGTAATACTCGGTCTTGAGGTCAATGAACGGCAACAGCAGTTCTTCTTTGAGTTGCGCCCAGATGATACGGGTCATTTCATCGCCGTCCATCTCCACAACTGGGTTCTTCATGATAATTTTTGACATTAGTCCCTCCTAAACTGTTTATATATAAGCAATTTCGAGATAATATACTAAGTTATGTTTATGTTGATGTCAACAAGATGTCTCACATCCTGTGATGCCAGTGCCAGACACCATACTATTGATGTCCATTGCAATGGTTCGACAAGCCCTCGTAATGGCTGGGTCTACCCATTGCAATGGCGCTTGGTAAGCCTAACAGTAGGAATCTCGTTTCTTTGCGTAATAGTTCATAAGACAGCCGCTGAGGATGATGTCTCGTTCATCAGGGGTGAGCGCTGCAATGTGCAAGGTAAGCTCGGCTACTTGCCCATTGGCGCGTATCAGTTTGGCGCTGAAAGCTGTTTTCCCCTGCTCAATTCCAGCACGAACATCAGACACATAGATCCAATCGTTGGGTTCTGCGTCAAACACGGTTCCGGGATCCAGCGTAAAGGGCAGTATGCCCCAGTTGATGAGATTCGAGCGATAGCGCTTGGTGGCATACTCATAACTTATGTTCGCGCTGCCACCTAATACCCGCTGGCAAGACGCAGCCTGCTCACGCGCTGAGCCGTCACCGGGCTTTATGGCAAATACTGCCGAGGCGATCTGCGTGGCTGCGGCCTCATCGCCGGTTAAGGAAATAAGGGCAAGGGCCTCTCTTGCCTCAGCGGGGAAACACCCGGCCTTTTGCGCCGCATTAAGCGTCTGAACGGCCTTTGCGCGTCCCACATACGCAGGATCACGACGGGAAAGGGTGAACTCCGCCAGCTTCAGCGGGTTAGAACGATAGCTGGATGTCTCACCTGACGGGATAAGCTCATCGGTCGTGGTAACCGGATCGCGGATGACACTGACAAGGCGCAACAAAAGCTGATTGCCGAGTGGGTCAATCTTCGGCCAGTCCGCGATGTTTGGTCCAAAGCGCAGGGCTGCCTGTGTATCGGGCTTGCCAAAGCCGTTGTAGACGCGCTTCTCGTAGATGCCGGTGTTGAAGGCTGGAACCGGCGCATAGTCCGGCGCGTAGTCAATCTCGGTTGCGGCGGTCAATAGGCCGCCGGCGCGTGCGGTTGCGGCAATGGAGCGGGCATCCATAAGCGCGACTACCGCAAGCTGGCCGTCGGACGGTCGTGAACCTTCGCGGTTTGGAAAGTTGCGCGTCGTATGTCTTATCGAAAGGCCGTTATTGGCAGGTACATCTCCAGCGCCAAAACAGGGACCGCAGAAGCAGGGTTTGAAGAGTGCGCCTGCTTCAATAAGCCGCTGCTCTATGCCTGCTTCAATAAGCTGGAGATTAACGGGCGCACTTGGCGGATAGATCGACAGAGAGAAATAGTCCGCGCCAATGGAAGTGCCATTGAGTATGGCCGCAGCTTCCCGGATATTGTCGTACATACCGCCTGCGCAGCCAGCGATAATGCCTTGGTCAACGCGGATGCGACCTGATGCGTGGTCTATCTTGTCCACGAGGCGGAGTGCAGCCTTAGCTGTCCCTCCAAACTGTTGCACTGCGTCTTTTTCAACAGAGGCAAGTATATCAGCAGCATTGGCGTTGACCTCCCGGATGGTATACGCCTTTGACGGGTGAAAAGGCATAGCAATCATCGGCTCGATCGTGCTCAAGTCAATGCTGATCATCGTATGGTAGCTGGCGCCCGTTGCCGGATGAAGCTCACGATACTGGTCTTCTCGTCCATGAGCCGCGTAATAGGCACGGACCTGCTCATCGGTTTCCCAAATTGAGGAGAGACAGGCGGTTTCAGTGGTCATCACATCAAGGCCAATGCGGAAATCCATTGGCAGTGTTTTTACACCCGGTCCCACAAACTCAAGCACTTTGTTCTTCGCAAAGCCGTTGTCATAAACCGCCCCACAGAGCGCGATGGCGACGTCATGCGGCCCCACTCCGAGTTTTGGCTCGCCAATGAGGTAGACAAGTACCACCTCTGGCACGGCGACATCGTAGGTGTTGGAGAGCAACTGTTTAACCACTTCTGGCCCGCCCTCGCCAATGCCCATCGCACCGAGCGCTCCATAGCGAGTGTGGCTGTCTGACCCCAGAATCATCTGCCCCACGCCGCTCACCATTTCACGGGCGTACTGGTGCAGCACGGCCTGGTTTGCAGGCACATAGATGCCGCCGTACTTCTTTGCGGCTGAGAGCCCGAACACGTGGTCATCTTCGTTAATCGTCCCGCCAACAGCACAGAGACTGTTGTGACAGTTGGTGAGCGCGTAAGGCACGGGAAACTGTTTTAAGCCACTTGCGCGTGCAGTCTGAATGATGCCCACATAAGTAATGTCGTGGGAGATCAGACTGTCGAAGCGCAGTCGATACGCGCCTTTTGGTGTTCCCTCTGCGTTATGCGCATCAAGTATGCTGCAGGTCATGGTTCCTGCGCCGGGGATCGCGCCGCTCAGAGGCTGGGGCGCGTAGCTTTCACCGCAACCCACAAGGGTTACCGGCTCTGCATGTAAAGTAATCATTAGATACTCCTCATAAAATGCCTTCAAGATGGTTTATAAGAAGGCTATCGAAATAATAATACGAAACGCGGCGTGTGTGTGTTTAATTCGCTCGTTATTGTTCCAGCAAATTGCCTGCGTCAATGGCAGCAAGGATACGTCGCTTGACTGCGCCGGAATTGCCGGTAAAGTCAGCGATACGAGCGCGGATTTCCCGGCGGACGGACTTGAGTCCATAAGGACAAGTGCAGGCTGCCTTGAGTATGCCCTTCTCAGCAGCGCAGGCAATGAGTTCCCGTTCTTCAAGGTAGGCAAGGGGACGAATCAGGCTGACTGGATAGTTATGGTAGTGAAGAAGTATGGGCATGGTGGAAAGCTGACCCTTGCCGGTCATGTTCATAAAGAAGGTTTCTATGATGTCATCAAGGTGATGGCCAAGAGCAATCTTGTTAAAGTGGTTTTCCGTGGCGTATTTGAGCAGTTCGGCGCGGCGCTGAGTTGAACACCAGTAGCAGTTCATCTGCCTGCCCTCTTTGAGTCTATGGATGATGGGTACAAAGAGATCGGTGAAAGAGATACCCCACTCGTCAAGGCGTTTACTCAGGATGGCTTTTTTACAACAGGCACAGAAGTCGCTTGAGATGTGGAGTGCGGCCAGCTCATAGGTTTTCTTGATTTCAGGCCGTATGGCGGAAAGCGCCCATGCAAGTACCGTGGAGTCTTTGCCGCCAGACACTGCGATGAGGATGCGGTCCTCGTTGTTGATGAGGTTCCGCTCTAAGACAGCTTTAGCCACCAGCTTTTCCACAATGGCGCTGGGCTGGGCTTTGCGTAAAAAGCGGTTACTCATGGGAGCGTTGGGCTATCGCAGGCCCTTGTGTGCGGGTATTGGGCATAGACAGCTTGCACGACCAAACCGGCGAGGATCATACCCGCTGTGGCGGTAACCGTAACAGCGCTCCCATTGATCACTTTTTTGGAACTGCACCATTCAGTCCCCTGCTTGGAACAGAGGCAAAGGCCGCTTCCGCAGGCAACAGTGATTTCCTCATGGCGTGGGAGGCGTTCTTCGCTGTAGACTGTGGTGAAGTGGCCGATGAAGCCGCGCTTCCGTAGGCCAGTGCGTACTAGGCGAGCGAGTGGGCAAACCTGAGTGTCCCAGATGTCAGCGGTTTTGAGCTGCGCTGGGTCCAGTTTCTGCGCCATGCCCATTGAGGAAAAGAGTGGAACGCCCGCCTGTACCGTGTATTCGATGAGGTCGAGCTTGTTAGTCAGGCTGTCAATAGCGTCAATGACGTAATCCGTGTCTTCTATGCCAAAGGTTCTGGCGCTTTCTTTACAAAAAACCGTGTTATGGATCGTAAGCGTACAAGCGGGGTTGATCTCCAGTAAGCGTGTTTTGAGTGCATCAGCCTTAAAACAGCCGATAGTGGCGTTTGTAGCTTGAGTCTGGCGGTTGATGTTGGTAATGCACACCGTATCTGAATCAACAATGGTGAGCGTACCAA
>JAIRYV010000053.1 GCA_031267685.1 Treponema sp. | reverse complement strand
AGGAGCTATAGCCCCTGCTCTAGGAGCTATAGCCCCTGCTCTAGGAGCTATAGCCCCTGCTCTAGGAGCTATAGCCCCTGCTCTAGGAGCTATAGCCCCTGCTCTAGGAGCTATAGCCTTTCGTCTATAAATAACGTGCCACACGGACAGAGTGTCGTACTTTGGTTTTCTGCATATCTGCATAGACGAGATTTCAGTCTGCGCAGACTCGACATATTCCCGCACTTTGCGGGCCTGTACTGGGCAGTTCTACCGCTATCGTTATAGGCTTGAATGAGACCATCGCAAAATGGTAACAAACATCGAACTAAGAGTCTCCCGGCTTTAGGCGTGGAGAATTATCAAAATCGGGCAAGGCGGATTTGAACCGCCGACCTCTTGGTCCCGAACCAAGCGCGCTACCAGCTGCGCTATTGCCCGTAATTTTGTATCAATATAACCTGCTTGAAACAATCTGTCAAGCGATAGTATAGTAAAAGCATCATCATGCAAGTTGAAGTTGAAGAGCCGCTTTCCATTCTTGATGAAGTGGGTCATCCACTAAATTTTGGCTGGGCGCGTATGCCTTATTTTATTTATAACCCTGAGCAGATTCACATAAGCCGGCGACGGCTCAGTGAATCTGACCGGTATATTATCTGCTCGACAACGCACATACTTATCCTTGAGGTCTTTGACGACGGCTATTTGGGGTATATTGGGGCCGCTGTCCTTTCTTTAAAAGACAAGAAGTGGACAACACAGAGTTATACTGTGCCTTTCTCTATGGGTAGTTTCGAGATGCCGGCCAGCAGTGAAACCGGCGCAGTGCGTATGCAGCAAAGGCAGTCGCTCATTGACTTTATCTCCATGAAAGACGGGGTCAGGATCATCAAGACGGACATTCCCCAGCTTGGGCATCACCGCAGGCTACGCGGGGAGCTGGTTTTGTTCGCGCCAGAGGGGGCGCAGTCGCTCTTTACGCTTATGCCCTGGCGCGGAGAAAAGAACGCCTTCCGCTATTCGCGGCGTTCTCCTTGGTTCATAACCGAAGGCGTGATGCAGTTTGGCACTTCAGACATAATATTCACCCGCGGGAATGCCTGGGGCATTTTTGACTGGAACCGCAGCGCCCGTCCTCGCGCTGATATGCAGTATTGGGCTGCAGCCTGTGGAATAAGCAGCGGGCAACAAGCTGGTTTCAGTGTGGGCTATGGGGCGGTTGACTCAAGTCAGGGAACGGAAAACGCCTTTTTTGTGAACGGCAGATTACACAAGCTCGATCAGGTTACGTTTCACATCTCGCCATCAAACTGGCTACTGCCGTGGCGTTTTACCAGTAATGATAACCGGCTGGAAATGGACTTTGCGCCTTTTCAGGAACGGGTGGAAAGTCACCAGCTAGGCTTCTATTCCATAAGAAGGCGTCAAGTCTGTGGCCTGTTTTCAGGCAAGGTTCTGCTTGATGACGGTGCTGAGTTTACGTTTCAGAATCTTGCAGGCTTTGCGGAACGGCGTAAGACTCGGTTTTAGCGTTTAACTGTTCTGTCAATGCTCTTTCCGCCTCAGTAATCTCGTCATAAGCCATAGTTTTATCCGCATAGATGATCGAGTTTTCGTGGCCTTTGCCTAATAGAAGCACAAGATCGCCAGATTGGGCAAGGGAAAAGGCTTTGCGTATAGCAGCGGGGCGATCAGGAATGAGGAAAAGGGCTTCGCCGCGTCTGCCTGTTGGAATTCCGCGCGCGATATCCTCAAGAATCGCCATTGGAACTTCGCTGCGGGGGTCTTCGTCCGTGAGTATCACAATGTCCGACCATTCAGCGGCAATGCGCCCCTGTACGCTCCGTTTCTGGACGTCCCGGTCTCCAGCTGAACCAAAGAGGCTGATGATGCGCCCGCCATGTGCCGCAATGCGCTTACGCAGCGGCGGGAAAATGGTCTCAAACGAGGACGGCGTATGGGCATAATCCACTATAAGCTCGAAGTCCTGCCCCTTCTGAATCGCGGTCATGCGTCCACGAACCGGCTTACAATCCCGTACAAAGGGAACAATGTCTTTAATCGGCATGGCCAGTAAGCCTGAAACCACCAGCAAGGCGGCAAGCGTATTGCCCGCGTTAAACGCGCCAGGGAGTTGGTCTTCGATGGCTATGGTTTCGCCGGTTTCGCGGATAAGCGCTGTGTAGCGGTTTCCCTGTGCGTGGCTTTCGATTGCTTGTAACATAAGGTCAGCGTCAGCTCCGGCTGTACTGTAGGTATACACCGGCTGCTTTGTGGCCGCGGTGAAATACGCGGCGCTTTTGTCGTCAGCGTTAACTACCCCGAAAGACGGAACATAGCCAACAGAACCTTTGCGGTGATCCACACGGTCAAGGGCGCGAAAGAGGTTTGCTTTGTCAAACCGGTATTGCTCCCATGTTCCATGGAACTCAAGATGCTCATGGGTTACATTCGTTAAAACGCCAACATCAAAGGCCACGTTGCCCAGACGCATAGTTTTCTCGGAGAGGCCGTGTGAGCTGGCCTCCACCACCGCGTACTCTGCGCCGCTATCGCGCATTCGGGCGAGGTGTTCGTGAATAATCGGAGCCTCTGGCGTGGTCTGATGTTCGCTATTCCATTGAACGTCGCCGCCGTCGCTGTACTGCACTGTGGAGATAAAGCCCGTCTTCTTGTCCAAGAGTCGCAGAAGCTGGTAGATGAGATAGACTGTGGTACTCTTACCCTCAGTGCCAGTTACTCCGATCAGTGCCAGACGCTGGGAAGGCGAGCCGTAAAAGGCGTCAGCAATGGGCGCCATGGCGAAACGCGAATCCTTCACGCGGATACACGCGGTCTTCTGGCGCGTATCCAGTGGCAATTCGTCCTGGTGGACAATAAGCGATGCACCTCGCGCTATCGCGTCAGAAACAAAGCGATGGCCGTCCACATGCAGGCCGCTTAACGCAAAGTAGCAGTTATGTGCCTGTACTTTGCGTGAATCGTAGACAAGGCCGCTTACGAGCGGGTTACTTGCGGGCAGGCCGTCAACGCAGCCCGCACGCTGCATCACATCAGGGGTAAAGAACTCAGACGCTTTTTTGATATAGCTCATAGCCGAAGTCTAACACGCCGGAAGTAGTCTGGCAAGGGAGCCGAACCACACGAACCATAGCGAACAATGAAGACTGGCCTATTTGGTTTGTGTGGTTCGTGATAGATATTTGAGCAACTATGGGCGCCTCTTAGTCTTTTGCAAGACCCTAACAGTGCAGATTCACCTTTTGTTACGTGTTCTTTTCTTAAAGGTCCGAAGACCCTCAGAGCGTGTTTGTACCCATCGAGGAGTATGTCCGAAGACCCTCAGAGCGTGTTCGTACCCATCAAGGAGTGTGTCCGAAGACCCTCAGAGCGTGTTCGTACCCATCAAGGAGTGTGTCCGAAGACCCTCAGAGGGTGTTCGTACCCATCGAGGAGTATGTCCGAAGACCCTCAGAGGGTGTTCGTACCCATCGAGGAGTATGTCCGAAGACCCTCTGAGGGTGTTCGTACCCATCGAGGAGTGTGTCCGAAGACCCTCAGAGGGTGTTCGTACCCATCGAGGAGTGTGTCCGAAGACCCGCTGAGGGTGTTCGTACCCCGCGAGGAGGGTGGCCGAAGCCCCTCAGAGCGAGATCTCACCCAACGCTTAGACTGTCAGCCGACCCTACGCTCTTGCTCGATCCCATCGAGGAGTGTGTCCGAAGACCCTCAGAGGGTGTTCGTACCCATCAAGGAGTATGTCCGACACTCATTGCGGGCTAAAACAAACTGAGTTGCTGGTCGCGCTTGCGGACAGGAAGGGCGTTTTCTGTGGGAACAAGGGTCTCAAGATGGTAAAAGAAGCGGCTCTTACCGGCACTGAGTGTTCTGCCCTGAAAGAGACGTTTCTGAGCGCAGGAAAGATAGAGGCCGTGGCGAGCGCGGGTCATAGCAACATAGAGCAAGCGCTTTTCTTCGTCGAGGCGCTCCAGCGGAATGTGTTCTGTTTCATACAGAGTGAATGGCAGGAAACCTTCTTCAAGACCAGCCACAAAAACATGATCAAACTCAAGTCCCTTGGATGCGTGTATGCTCATAATGGCAACACCACTGTGGGTCATGCCTTCACCGGTCGCGGCGTCGCTTAACGTGAGTATGTCCAGAAAGGCGGGAAGCGTGTCAAAGGAGCGGGCCATGCTACTCAGGCGATTGACCCCGGCTTCTGCGCTTTCACGGCTTCCACGCGGGATTTTGACAGCTTTGCTCTTAACAAGCTGTTCCCATACCGTATGTATCACCTTGTCAGGCGGGAGGACAGGAGCGCTTTGCTTGTGTTCCCGCAGGAACGTAAGCAGGGCGTTTATTGGCTCTTTCTCCCACCATGGCGTTTCACCGCTTAGCTCAAAGGGAATGCCATGATCTCCAAGCGCTTTGATGATGGGCGAGGCAAGGCTCAAAGTACGGAGCAGGATAGCACATTCGTCCAGCGAACTAATAGCCGCCGCATCATCAGCAACGCCGCTGTCAAAGGCGAAAAACGTGGTTCCACCGATAAGGCGCGAAACACGCCGTGCAATTCCCTCAGCCTCAGATTTTTCTGTGGGATACTCAGCGCGATACAGTTGCACGGTTCGCTGTGCGCCCCGAAGCGTCGCGCTCTCGGGCACGAGACTGAGTGCCGCGTCTATGACCGGCGCAGCGCAACGGAAGCTCTCGCTCAGGCTGAAACAGCGGGCGTCGGGGTAATCCGTGAGGAAGCGGTCAATGAAACGTTTGTCCGATCCGCGAAACCCATAGATGGCCTGATTCGGATCGCCGATAACGCGGAGTAGCCGTTCATCGTCTTTGGGCGCAAGGAACTGGATAAGCACATATTGGGCAAAGTTAATGTCCTGATACTCGTCCACAAAGACAGCGCGAAAGCGTTGTTGGTATTGGACAAGCATATCTGAGTTCATAGCCAGAAGACGGACAGTTTCAATAACGATATCGTCGAAGTCCATAGTGTCAGAGGCGCGGAGTCGCTCACGGTATGCGGTATAAAGACGCTCTTCGTCGGCTTTCATGGGTGGAAGTCCAAGCTCTCCCACAAGTAGCCGCAGGCTAGGGGCAACATGTGGCGGCTCGTTTTCCCCGGGCAATAGCAGAAAGCGTTTGCGCGCCTCAATATATTTACCTAATCCCTCAGCTCGTGTCCGGCCTGTTTCCCGGTCGCATAGTTCCCGCAGGATCGCATCTCGTTCTGTGTCATTGAGTATCCTGAATTCGGCAGAAACACCAGCCGCCGAAGTTTGCTCCCTTAGTATCGAAGCACAGAACGAGTGAAAAGTTGCGGTGGTAATGGCAGCGGTGTCGGCAACAATACTGGCGATGCGCTCCCGCAGTTCAAGCGCCGCTTTCACGGTGAAACTCAGCGCAACGATGCCGCCAGCTTTGCCGCCCTGTGCCAGACGTGCAATACAGGCGGCTAGGGTCGCGGTTTTGCCGGAACCTGGCCCTGCGATAATCAGAGCGTGATTTCCTTCATATAATACGGCTGCTTGCTGTTCGGGGGAAAGGGATACGGTATGCTGTATCTCTACGACGTTTGGATCATGGTTCTGTAGAGGCACGGCATATTGTTGGGGTATGGCATACTGATGTGCGGTATGCCGTGCAGATTTCGGCGGGAAAGCGCGGATAACCCCGTATTCGCCGTCATACCCCGGCTGTATGGAGACTTGGCCAGTGCGCATCCGCTTGAGTGCGGCAGCCAGCGTTTCACCAGCCAGTTCCGGGTAGTGGAGCCTCTCAATATCGTCAAGTGGGGTCTCCATCAACAACGGAAGCTCAGGTCCGGCTTTTTCGATAAGGATGTGATACGCAGCATCAACCTTTTTGGAGCTTACGCCGGTTTCAAGAAGTTCTCCCAGCAGTTCCTTTAACGGAATAAGCGAGTAATAAGGCCGCCGGTTACTCTTTTCAGTTTTTTCCAGCGGACAGGGCAGAGTCTCATCAACCACGCCAGTGGCAAGCTCCATTACGCGCCCCATCACGCCGCGGGTGAGCGGTTTGTGGCAGACCGGACAAACGCCGGCCTGCGCCAACGCTTCTTCTGGTGTCAGACAAACGCCGCACTTGCGATGACCATCGTAATGATACTTCCCTTCTTGGGGGAAAAACTCGATAGTCGCGTCAATACGTGCGCGATCGCTGTCAACATGAAGTGCAGCGCTCAGGGCGCTTAATGACATATCCATGTTAAAAATCGTACATTCCCGTCCCAGCTTTTCAGGCGAATGAGCGTCCGAGTTGGAGATAATCGAGAAGCGGTTCAGGGCGCTCACAGCCCAGTTCATCGGCGGATTAGAGGACAGGCCGGTTTCCACAGCAAAGATACGCGGGGCAAGGTCCCCATAGCACTCATCAATAGAATCAAAACCAGACTTTGCCCCCATCGCTGAAAACCAAGGCGTCCAAATATGCGCGGGAATGAGGAGCGCACGCTCATCAGCCTCAAGCAAGAGAGAAAAAAGCTCACGGGAACCAATTCCAAGAATGGGACGTCCGTCTGATGTAATCTTTCCATGTCGCTCAAGCAGCGTCTGGAAACGTATTGCCGCCTTAAAATCAGGCAGGATGACCAGGTGATGTACTTTGCGCGTCTTATCGCCGCTTTTGTAGATCGTACTGATTTCGCCCGTAAGCACAAAGCGAGGCGATGTCAGGTGATTCGGCGGCTTGGGAAGCCCCATAACAAACGCCTCGCCCGCGTCAAACGTGCGCCTGATGTCTTCTTTCAGCGTGAAAAACCCTTCTTCCGTTGTTCCGTGCTCATCAAGCTGTTCCCGCAGCTCGGATAACCACGCTGGATGAGTGCAATCCCCGCTGCCCACCAGGTTAATGCCCTTGATCCGTGCCCAACGATCAAGATGAGGCAGGGTGAGACGAGGACTGGTGGCACGGGAAAAGCGCGAATGAATGTGGAGATCGGCAATTATGCGCATCATTTACTTTGATAAAGCCGCAACAGCCGCACCGAACAGCGATGCCTGTTCAACCAGCGCAATAAGGTATGGTCGGGGCTTTTTGGCAACGAGCATCGTATGTAGATACGATTCCAGCGCGACCCGCATACCTTTGTATATCTTGTAGGTAGTGCCTTCAACTGCGATGCGAACCGGCGCAAATGGGTTGCAGTAATTAACCCGCTCAACCATGGCCGCGACAAAGGCCGCTGAGAAAAGCGCCCCCCGCTGGGTAACTATTGACGTGATGTAGACAAACGTGGTGAGTGCGTCCAATTCATCCGGGCCAAAAAGTGCCGCGACCGGGCCTTCACCGGCAAGTGGAGCGCGCATGAAGGAGTTTAAGTCCTTAGTCTGCATGGTTGGCCAGTTCAGGAACTCATCCGCCTTCCTGAACGTGAGCAAGCCATCTTTGATGGCCTGCTTCAGTATCGTAAAGGTGAGGGGGCCAAGATACGCACCTGAAGTTATTTTTTCAAGGGTATAAGTTCCTGGATTCTTTGTGGTAGCATCATACTCCTTATCCAGATAACCCATGTAACAATGGGCAAAGTTGCCGGACTCGCAAACCACGATCTGCGGGGTTTCGGACTGGAAGCCGATCTTGGGGATATTGGTCTCAGGGTATGCGGTGTTAAAGCCGGTTCCCAGAATGAAGCCAATCGTTGGCCCGCCTGCGACACCATACGTGTCCGCGCCTTCGCCTCCCGCGCTTCCCGGAATCTCAACAACGCCTGAAAGCAGGGTTGCCACAGTATCATTAAGAAGCACGATACGTTCCGGCGCTTTTATGTTACGCCGCGCCAGCGCTGCCCGCAGCTCATGCCCAACCGCCTTACCAATCACGGCAGGCGCTTCAACTTCTTTGCTGAATCCAAGCAGAATACCATCAGCGTCCTTTGTTATGTTCATGGGGTAAGAGAAAGTGAAGCCGATCCCTTCGACATTAGGCTCTTTTTCAAGCAGTGGCGCGGTAACCTCCGCGATTTTGTCGAAAAAGGCGTCGGCGCTTATGGGGCCGTAGGTTCCGGGCATAGGAATTTTCTGCGTACCTTCAGCAATGGGGTTGCCACTTTCGTCAAAGCGCACTAACGCGGCTCGCAGGTTGGTACCACCCGCGTCCAGGGCGATCACGGTTTTCCCCGCTGGCACATGGGAGACCGGACTTATGTACGCAGGAATCATCGCAAGGCTCGACGATTGGCCATGTAATCCCCGTTCCATATCAATAAGCATGTCTTGCACAAGACCCAACGGGTCAACGCGGTCATAGTGGAACCCGTAATATCGGGCAAAATCAGTCAGAACATTTGGATCAAAACTCATATATACCTCACTAAAAGTAGAACTTACCTCAGTTTAACCTTCTTTACCTGTTTGCGCAATTATTTGTTTCGAGCCAGCAGGATAAATGCATAGCATTTTTTAGAGCCACGAATCACACGAACAGAAACCGCATTCCCAGGCGACAAACTGAACCCCACAACCTCCCGGTCGCCAGCTGCCAGTGCATGTATCTTGGTATTCCAGCCTCCCCGCCCTGCTGCCTGTAACGCACAGAAGACCCGTTCTAGTACCCCGCTCTTTGCCCAGCGATTCAATCGCATAGAGATAACATGCCAATGGCCAAACCTTTAGGGGCAGCGCTCGCTATTTACTACCGTTCTCACAGCGGTAGATCAGAGCGTTCAGTAAGGTCAAGTTCGCTATTGTTACATGCCCTCTTTGCGTGGGCAAAAGGTTTTGAATCCTCCGGTATTGTTCTTCGCTTATTTCCATATCCCTAGTATAGCTTATTGCGTGTAATGTGAACACGCCCTAGTGCTATCCATAGGCACAAGTATAATGTGTTTTGGATCGAATGTAAAGGGTAAAATGAGCGGGAGCAGCAATAGAGCATTTAGCCATGTTCTACTTCCACTTTCTCCTAAATACTGGACTTTATCGTAACAAGAGCGCATTACAGTGGAGCTTACCCGGCAAGCCGGGCTGTCCCACCGTAACAGCGGACAGTATGCCCTGTGCGCTGACGCACTGTTGTTAATCCTTCACACCAGCTTCTTAAACGAACATCCTGAGACGCCCAGAACAAACACCCTGAGACACCCAGCCATTTACCCATACTCTTTCGTGCGTAGGTCGGGTATGATGGGCTAAAGCGGTTTAATGGACTCCGACCCCAGACCAATAGCCTTTTCTATCACTTCCGGGGAGAAACCCAGACTTTTCATGTTCCTGGCAATCTCCGCTCGGCTTTGCGCTTCACCCCGTGCTTCACCCAGTACCTTGCCTCGCGCTTCACCTTCCATGGCAGCCGCGTGCAACAGAGTCGCGTGATCATGCCGCGCCTTCTCGCGATACTCCATCCTCGCTCGCGTCTCAGGATCCTCACTCAACTGGTATAACGTGTCTACCGCTCCCCGTACCTCCGCATTCCTCTCCGCTATCATGTCAAAGTCCTCCTTCCGCTTCCCCTTCAAAAAACACAGCCAGTCCCATACCGCCTTCCCATCACTCTCTTCCGGTACCTTCGCCAGTTCCAGCGTGTATATCTCCTCCGGTATCCCCTC
>JAIRYV010000108.1 GCA_031267685.1 Treponema sp. | reverse complement strand
GGTTCGGCAATACCGGATCATCGTTCCCCTACAACATCGCTGTATAATTCGGCAAGCTGCTTACGCAAACGTTTTACTGCATAATGTTTGCGGGAAAGCACTGTGTTCACCGGTACGGCGGTCTTTTCGGCAACTTCTTTTACCGAAAACCCGGCTATTTCGGTAAGCTCAAAAACAACGCGCTGGTCTTCTGGCAGTTCCTCAAGGGCGCTCTTTATCTCGTCAAGGATGAGGGAACGCAGGTATTCTGTTTCCGGCGTTGCATCCTCGCCATAGATAATATCGGCGATTTCCTCAAAGATATATTCGCCCGATTTCTCATCGTCCACCATCGGAAGCGGTTCGTCCTGCTTTTTCCTGCTTTTGTCTATGATTCTGTTGCGGGCGGCACGGTAGAGCCACGCTGCCGTTTGCTCTATCGGTCGCGCAAGCTCATTCGCCTGCGCAAACTGATAAAACACGTCCTGTAAAATATCCTCCGCGTCCTCAATAAAGCGTGTGCGGGAACGGATAAACTTCAGAAGCCGGTGGCGGTAGGTATTAAAAACTTCCGCGACAGAACTTTTTGTCATTATGTCCCGCTTTTAGCGGTTCTTTTCAGAACGCACAAAGCCGATTGTTCCCGTCACAAAAAACACGGCGGTAAATGCAACAATACTGATCAGGTTGACCAGCGGGCTATGGAGCGTCAAACCGGAGCCGCTGCCGTAAAATAGTCCGCGTGCAAAATCAACGCAATAGGTCATCGGCAAAAGACGGCTGACAACCGCCATAACGCCGGTCGAATGGTTGATCGGGATTAACGCGCCGGATAGAAACGTCTGCGACATGGATAACATCATAATGACAATTCCGGCGGTGGAAGTCTTTTGAATAAATCCAATGCATAATACGCCAAGGGAACCAGCAGCCAGACACATAAGTGGAGAAAAAGCAAGCAGCGTTAAAAATTGAGGGACGCTGAGTCGCGCTCCGATAAAAAGGCCGACAATGATGGTGAAGAAAAACGTGATATAACTGGCAAAGGCCGAGCCGGTAATTTTTCCCAAAATGAGCGCATACCGGGAAACAGGGCTTACGAGGATTTCCTGAGTAAAATCAGTTTGCCGGTCTTCTACCAGCGAAGTAATACCGTTTCCCATCATCATAAACAGCCCCTGCACCAGCATACCAACCAGCATAAAGACGTTAAAGTCAAATCCCATATTCATGCCCATATTCTGGGAAAGCTGCCCGCCAAACATACCCAAAAACATGATGGGCATTATTAAGCCTTGAATAATTTTTGCCGGTGATTTAAGCGTAAGCATAACGTCCCTCATGGCAATGGTAATCACCGCGTTAAGTTCGCGCAAGAATTTGTTTTTCAATTTCGCCCTCCTTCGGTCAAGAGGCTGATGTATGCGTCTTCAAGAGACGCGCTTTGCAAAGACTTTTTTAATTCGCTGGGTGCGCCTTGAAAAACAATTTTTCCCTTTTGTATCATACAGAGTTTGTCAACGTTTTCTGCTTCGTCAATGTAGTGCGTGGTAAGGAAAACCGTAGTGCCGTTTTCCTTGCGTTTTGTGTTGATATATTCCCACAGCCCACGGCGGCTTACCGGGTCAAGTCCCTGGGTCGGTTCGTCAAGGAACAGTACTGCTGGGTCGTGTATCAAGCTGCGGATGATTTCGATTTTGCGCTGCATACCGCCGGAAAACGTTTTGAGCGGTTTCCAGAGTTCGTCCGCTATACCCATCACATTTGCCAGTTCCAATACCCGGTCGCGATAACTGCGGGGCATCCAGCGGAAGAACGGGCGATAGCCGCAAAGCCCGTACATACAGGCGTGGAGGCGGATGTTTTCTTCCGCCGAAAGGTCAAGGTCAAGACTTGGCCTTTGAAAGATGATACCGATGCGGTTTCGTACCTGCCGCGCATCGCTGTCGAGGTCGTACCCAGCGATGGTTACGCTGCCTGAAGTTTTACTAAGGGTGGTCGTCAAGACGGAGATGATTGTTGTCTTGCCCGCGCCGTTCTGTCCGAGAAGCGCGAAAAATTCCCCTTCTCCCACCGAAAAACTGATGTTGTCCACCGCCGGAACATCGGTGTTTTTATACCGTTTAGTCATATTATCAACGGTGATGACCGCGTTATTCATTGCTGTCTCCTTTTTTGTTGTTTTTTTCTGTTTCTTCATAAAACTGGTGAAGACGGGAAAATCGGTCGTGGAACAGGTTGTGAAACTCCGTTTCCTTTTCGGCAAAAGCCTTCCGTTCTTCCGCGTTCATGCTCATCCATTTTTCCCGTAGTTTGTTGCCGTGTGGAAAATCAAGCCCCCGGCGCGGCGTGAAGTTTCCCAGCCTCAGCCCGCCAAAGAGGATTCGCACAAGCACGAGCATTCCCGCCGCCTGCCAGTAGTTCAATGGCGGAAGACCGAAAATATCCGGCATAAGCGCATTCCACAGCAGCATCGTCGCAGCGCTAAAACCGGCAGCCACGACAAGGGCTATCAAAATGCCCGCCAGATGAAACCCAAAAAAATCTTTTCTCATAGTATTTCTCCTATAATAACGCGGCCATTACCTCGCCTGCTAACCGAACTCCGCTATGGGTCTTTGTTTCAACGCAAAGGCCGGCGCCCTGAACGTGAAAATTTCACCCAGCGGACATTATCCCATATACAGGTTTGACTATCCACAATTCTAAAGTATATATCCCCGCACGGGAGTTTTCCCGTTGCTATCGGGAACGCCAATAGAGATGGATTGCACCGGGATCTTCTCGCCGCGTCAGAGGCCCAGAGGCCCTAACATAAATCCCCGATTCTAATTCATTGTCCGACGCATAATAGGTGGTTCCAAGTACCCCGGCCAGTAATAATACCGGCATTCAGAAAAAGCATACGTTCATCTTCATAAAAAATCTCCTTGCGGTTTTCCCGCTCTGAAAATATATCATCCCATACAGGACAATAGCCAATCAACAGTTTTTTACTTTATGTCCATTTTCTTGAATAACAAGCAGCCCACGCTGGTATAGAGCGTAAAATAACACAGGCTCGCCGCAAATCCTTGCAGGATAAACGTTATGTCCGTACCAGCACTGCCAATGGGATCTTTCAAATTGTTGATATAATATTCCAAAGAAAGGGTTTTGAGAAAACTCAGTGGTTCCGGCAAGCCGCTCAAAAACGCTTGCACCATACCATTGCTGAGTATATACGCAAAACCTACCATGATCGTGAGCGCCGGATTACGGCATACAACGATTATCATGGCAAATAACGGCGCGTAGCATAGGTGAAAGACAAGCTGTATGAAAAACTGTGCGGCGCAGGATTTTATAAAATCGGGCAACGACGCATCGCCAAAACCAACCGCCCATGTGCAGCCCGCTATTACCGCGATACACAGTACCGCCAGCAACGGAATTGTTACCACGCACAGAACAATGAGTTTTGCCAGATATACGCTCGTTCTCTTTTTTCCTATCGCCAGCGTGTTTCGTATCGTGCCGTGCGAAAATTCCTGGGCGATAAAAAACGCCGCGAAAGCCAAAAGCCAAAAACAAAACACCCATGATATTTTGTTAAACAGGGCAAGCGCCTCCATAACAAGGACGAGTGTTTCTCCGTCTTCAGGTGTCCGCTGTATCCCTAAAAAGGTTTGTATTGCGGCTCCGGCAAGAATGATGAATATCAGTTTTCCAGACGTGAGTTTATACCATTCAGCGGCAAGTAATTGTTTCATTATAAGTTCCCTCCGGTGATTTTGACAAAATAGTCTTCCAGCCGCTGCTCAGCAACGGTGATGCTTTCCACAACTACGCCGTGCGTAGCCAGGAGCGTGTTTATTTCTCCGGTTTTAACGGAATGTTCATACACCAGCAATTCACCGTCCGCTCCGGTTTCTATTTTCGTTATATTAAAAGTATGCTTCAAAAGTTCCATCGCTTTTGCGGGATTTTCAGTAACGATTCTAATATGCCGTCGCATCTCACATCTCAATTCTTCGGTGGAAAGTTGCCTGACAAGCCGCCCTTTGTCGATAATACCATAGCGGGTAGCCACTTGCGCCAATTCGTCCAGCAGATGGCTAGATACCAAAAGGGTGAGACCACGCTCCTTGACAAGAGAACGCATAAGGGCGCGCATTTCGATAATGCCTTTGGGGTCAAGCCCATTCATCGGTTCGTCCAGTATGAGAAATTCGGGATTACCGGCAAGCGCGATTGCAAGTCCAAGCCGCTGTTTCATGCCGAGTGAAAAGTTTTTTACCTCCTTATTGCCGGTATCCGATAAACCGACAGTTTCGAGGGTTTTTTTCACGGTGTCCCTGTTGGACACGCCGCTTACGATACACTGTATTTCAAGATTTTGCACGGCGCTCATGTTAGGATAGAGCGCGGGAGTTTCGATAGATTGCCCGATACGCTCCCTGCCTCGCCGTAAGGCAGCTTCGCCGGTCTCACCGAATAATTCCACAACGCCTGCGGAAGGGAAAAGTAACCCGGTAACTGCCCGCATGAAGGTTGTTTTCCCCGCGCCGTTCAATCCGATAAGCCCGTAAATATCCCCACGTTTTATTTCCACATTGACCTTTTCCAATGCGTATACGTTACCGTATTTTTTACCGAGGTCTTTGGTACGCAATACATAGTCGTTCATGTAATCTCCTCTACTTTAGTAGACGAATGAGACGGCAAAATATTTTATATTTTGTGAAAATTTCGGTTTTTTTCGTTTTCTCCATATCGGTACAATCGTGCCAGAGGGCGGTGGACGGCGAAGCCCGTGTGCTGTATTCTATAAAAACCAGTTCCAAACACAAGAATTAATATGATTACGGATATTATTCTTCCAATAAAATTCGGAAAATGAATATATTTTTTTATTGTATGTAAAATCATACTTCCGTGCAGTCCAAAAAGAACCAAACAATAAAATATCAATAATATACATAAATTTTGTTTTTTTATTAACTGTTTTATCCAATACATTTTTACTAATGCTTGAAATCCATTTTCTATTGTAAAATAAATGTACAGAAAATAATGTAAAAATTGCTATTCCAGTAATTTCATGGAATAATACACCTGTTCCGGAAATACTATAAATCATAACCAGCAATATTATCATGCCAAAATCAAAAAAAACTTTGACCAATTTTTATTGGCCATACTATTCTCCCTTTATATGTTTATTACATAAAAAACAATGGGTAAAATTGTTACCTTGCTTTTCAGAAAATCTGCGGAGCGGATTTTGTATAACTTTGTATAACTATAATAGAGAAGCATATATGCTTGACATGGGTTAAAACAGCTCGTCTCCGCTCTCTTCGTCAGCCACTCCCAGCAGTTTTTGCGCGTCAGCATCGGGCAGGGTCTGCACGTTGCGGAGCTTGCGATCCATAGCGCGAGTGCGAACCCCGACATTCTCGATTTCCTTGCCAACAGCATCGATCTTTTCCTTGGTCTTTTGCAGTACCGCGCCAAACTTGCCAAATTCAGTGCGAACCGCGCCAAGCAAGTCCCAGATTTCGCTCGTGCGCTTTTCCACCGCAAGACTGCGAAAACCCATTTGCAGACTCGACAAAAAGGCTGAAACAGTCGTGGGGCCTGTGATAGTAACCTTGAACTCTTCCTGTACTGATTGAAACAGGCCGGGAATCCGCAACACCTCAGCATAAAGCCCCTCAAAGGGCAAGAACATCAGTGCAAAGTCAGTGGTGTTCGGCGGATCAACATACTTCGTCTTGATGTCCTTGGCAAAAGTCTTGATCTTACGCACTAGTTCTTTCTTATAGCGCTCAATATCGTCAGCATTGCCAGCATCATAGGCCGTGTTCAGGCGCTCATAGTCCTCGCTGGGAAACTTAGCGTCAATAGGAAGCCAGAGAATACGGGACGAGTCTGCCTTAGACGGAATTTTTACTGCAAACTCAACCACATCGTTACTGCCTGCTTTGGTTTTAACATTCTTCGCGTACTGATCAACCGTAAGTAATTGTTCCAGTATGCTTTCAAGCTGAAATTCACCAAGCACCCCCTTAGTCTTAACGTTAGTGAGTACCTTTTTAAGGTCTCCAACGCCGCTTGCCAGCGTTTGCATCTCGCCAAGCCCCTTCTGCACTAGTTCCAACCGGTCGCTCACCAGCTTGAACGATTCGCCAAGCCGTGTTTCAAGGGTCTGATGCAGTTTTTCGTCAACCGTTTCACGCATTTTCTCGAGCTTAACACTGTTATCGGTCTGTATATCCAACAAGCGCTGTTCAACTGAATCGCGGATGCGGTCAAAACTCTCGCGAGTGTTCTGCGTCAAAGCATCCTGTTTAGCGCTGAGATCCACGAAGCGCTCTTTTTGAACATCGTTAAACTGACGCACATTGTCTGAAAAGCGTTCCTCAAAGGACTTAAGCGACGCTGTCAGCTCTTCACGGTTCACCCGCGCCGAATCCGCAACTGAATCGGTGATGCCACGCAGCTTGCCATCAAGCATGGTACTAAACTGGGCAAAAACAGTAGTGAGTTCCTCCCGCGAATTCCGCGCCGACTTGCTGATCTCGTCGCGATTCCTGCCAAACTCATCACGTAGAGACACTTCATTACGGTTAAGACGCTGCTCATAGCCAACAAGCCGGTCAAGTACCTGTGTTTCCACGCCTTGCTTGCGCTTTCCGGCAAGTATGACGATAAGCAGGATCGAGTTTATAAGCAAAAGAACAATGATGACGATTGCCAGTATCAGTTCCATGGCGACTCAATGCCTAAAGTGGCGTGTACCACTGAAAACCATAGCAATACCATGCTTGTCGCAGGCTTCTATTGACAGCTTATCGTTAAGCGAACCCCCTGGCTGGATGATCGCCTTGATCCCAGCAGCAGCAGCAGCTTCTACCACATCAGGAAACGGAAAGAAGGCGTCAGAGGCGAGTACCCGCGCAGGCTCAGCGCCAGAACTGAGCTTGGCGCTTCGCTGAAGGGCCAGTTCAGCAGCTGATATGCGGTTTGTCTCACCCCCGCCAATGCCCACAGCAGCTTGATCTTTCACCACAACAATAGCGTTGGACTTAACATAACTCACCGCCCGCATACCAAAGAGCATGTCCGCAATGTCCCCTGCCTCTGGCTGTGCCTTTGTAACAACATCCCACTTCTCAAGAACCCGGCGGTCTGTTTCTTGCGCCAAAAGTCCGCCGTCAACAGTAATACATTCCAGCCACTGTTTTGGAGCAAACGGCGCTTTCATCACCCTCAGGTTCTTCTTTTTCTTGAGAATGGCAAGTGCCTCAGCGTCAAAATCGGGCGCAACAATGATCTCAAGAAAAAGTTCCGCCAGCTTTGCCGCAGTCTCCGCGTCAAGCACGACGTTACACGCAACAATGCCGCCAAAGATAGACACTGGATCACAGGCGTATGTCTTGGCATACGCCGCCGGCAGACTCTCTGCCAGCGCAATCCCACACGGCGTGTTATGCTTCACCGCCACACAACATACCCGCGCCTTCCCCGCCTCCGACCGCGTCTCGGCAAAACGTAACACATCATCATCGCCCAGCAGCGCAGTCTTATCAGCAGCAAGCCCAAAGGCACACGCCGCCTTCCACGCAAGATCAAGATCATGGATGTTGTTGTAACTCAGTTCCTTACCATTAAGCTGCGCCATCGACGACAACGCGCCCTCAGAATCAGCGTTAACATAAAGCGCCGCACTCTGATGCCCGTTTTCGCCATAGCGAAGCAACTGCGCCTTCTTCAACGACAGTGTCCAATACGCCGGATATGCCTCATCGTTAAGCAGATACCGTGAAACCGCCGCATCATAGGCTGATGTAAGGTTAAAAACCTTGCCAGCAAGCCGCTTGCGAAACGCTATCGCCACCACCCCAGCCCTAAGCGCCGCAATCACCGCCGCATAATCAGCTGGATCAGTGAGTACCAGCACGTCCCGGTAGTTCTTAGCAGCCGAGCGCAACATAGTAGGCCCCCCAATGTCGATAAACTCAACAGTCTCTTCAACAGAAAGACCTGCCTGAACCTTTTCAAAGAAGGGATAGAGGTTCACGCAAACAAGGTCAATGGGACTAAACCCCTGCGCCTCAAGCGTTTCTCTATGCAACGCCACATCCCGCCGCGCTAATATGCCCACATGAATGGCCGGGTGCAGGGTCTTGACCCGCCCGTCAAGACACTCCGGGAAGCCGGTTATAGCCGACACGTCAGTAACAGTAAGCCCTTGCTCCTGTAAATACTTCGCCGTACCGCCAGTAGACACAAGCTCCCAGCCCGCGCCATCCAGAAAAGCAGCAAGCTCCGCGATTCCTGTTTTGTCATAAACGCTGATAAGCGCCCGTTGTTTCATACACCCTCCTGAAAAAGCCTTCCTAACACAGCAGCAAAGCCCCTACAACACTACATCAAAGATGCGCATACCGTCATGGTTCACCCATTCCTCACATGGCTCCCGGTTCCCGCTCTTGCGCAGGTCAAACGTAAGCAGATAGCCGCGCTCCGCGCCCTTAGTCCGCAGATAACCCGCAAGCTGTTCATAGGCCGCCCGGTGTCCAGCCTCGCCATGCCACAGTTTCAACTCAATGATAAACTGTTCATGGTTATAATCCACCACTATATCCATGCGACGAAGGTCGCTCAACTGGCTCTCAAAGTGATAGAAGCCATCGCCATTGAGCAGCGGCGAAATGTAGGACAAGAAAAGCATCTTGCCCTGTCGCTCCAAAAACGCGATATCACTCTCATTGAACAACTCACGGTAGTGCCGGGCAAACTTCTTCAGGCATAGCTCCATGTCAAAGCGCCCATCCTTGACCACATCCTGTTTAAGGATGCCAGTTACGCGCCTTTCCTTCTTCTCGCGGGATTCTTTGGTGATCAGGTACTTACTGATGCGTATCTCAAAGATACGGTTATGGATGATAACCTGGTTATCGTCCAGGCGTTTGAGAAAGCAGAACATCAGAGCGCGATTCACCACTGGATCATCAATGGAGTTGAGTTTCTTCTCACCGACAATGAGTAGCTCATAGATGAACTGATAGAGATCAGGATACGCCTCAAGATTCTTGATCATGTCATCGAAGAGTGTGTTCTGTTCACTCAGGACCATCTGCGCGGCCTTCTGGACACCGTTCAGGGACCAGTCCTGATGTAGTTTTTCGTCAACCAGCTGGCAGAGACGAGACACGAGGAAAGGATAGCCGCCGGCGTAGGCGTAGATTTCTTGCGCAATAGCCGCGGTGTCCATAGCAATGGCAGGATGTTCTTCCTTATACTCGGTGAGCATGGAGCCTATGTCGTCTGGATTGAAGGACATATCCACCTCATAATCTGCCGCGATGTTCCATGGGGAGTTGTATGTTGTGCTTTCACCAGCATGAGGCGTGTACTTACCCTGCTCAATCATCTTAGCTTTGAGGTTCTTAATGTCATGGAGACCAGCCAGAATCACACTATGGAAGGTGTAATAGGGCGCATCTTTCCGATTCAGGTATTTGTCCCTGAGCATACCGAGAAAAACAACGAAGACGCCGTAGTTGCTCGACCGGTCTACCTCATCAATCATCAGAACCAGCTTCCGGTCTTCACACTGATTGCTGATATGGTCGCTCAAGGCCACAAAATCACTCACTGTCTCGTCCACCCAGCTTGCGATGTAGGCGGCGTCATCCGCCACAGATGAAATCTTAAGCGCATTCCGTATCAATCTCATAAAGGTTCGACAAAACGCCTCTTCAGTCTCAAAACCTCGCTGCCCGATTCCCTCAAAGCTGATTCGTATGCAGACATACTCCGCCTTGAGCCGCTTTTGCAGCTCGCGCAAGGTCGTGGTCTTGCCATACTGCCGTCCCCGATTGATCGTGAAGTAGTCGCCCTTGTCCACCATAACCTTGATCTGCGTCAGACGACTGGTAAGATCAACCATGTAATGTTCTTCAGGGATACATACCCCGCTTGTATTAAAGTAACGCATCTTTTCTACTCCTTAATTCAGTGTAACAGAATATCGCGCCGCATACAAGTAAGCCGTTCTATCTGCTGCTAACGGACCCTTCCCCTCGGATACAGAATCACTCCTACTCACGATAGCACAGCTACCACTACTTCTCCCCAATCACCCATAAGCCCCCGATTTCTCGACTGGAAAGCCCCACAATAAGCTATCCGCTTGCCCTCATCGTCGCTTTTATGCTCCACCACATAGGGATTGTGCGTTACGAGTTGGCTATGCCCCATATCACTCCCATCACGCGGCGCGCGCTCACCGTCATTAAGCGCCTTATAAACCAGCACCCAGCCATTGCAGTCAACTGGCGTCGCCTTACCTTTGGTTTCTGCCACATGCCAGCGAATAGTATGCGTCCGAGTCTTGCTTGGCTCGATTTCAATCGCCACACGCCATTGCGGTTTACCGCGGGGCGTTCTGGTTTTATCCCGTGGGCGCAACTTCATGGTTTCAAGCTGTGCATCAGTTACGATATCCGGCGCATCATAGAAAAAACGCTGACAAAAGTTCCGAACTACCGGTATAGTCCGTTTGCGCGCCTCCACACGCTCCTCAACATCAATCTTGCTGCGGGTGGGACTCTCCGCAGCAACATGGCGTGGATGATAATCATCATATGCATTCTTCAGTGCAGTCTTGTTTTCCGTCGGAATATGCTTCCATGACCCGTCTGGTTTTGTGTTCTCCTCCACTGCATCAACGATGAGCTTGAGCTGTGCGTCATAGCCCACGTAGGTGTGGTCAATATAGTCTTTACCAGCCATTTTTTACTCCTTTGGGGTTTTCTCCCCATTTTAATTACCAGCGAAAGCTCCGCCGTTTTTAAGACAACATAACTCAGAACCTCTGTAAACCTTCCTGTAAGTTCTATAAACCTTCCCAGAACCTCTGTAAACCTTCCTGTAAGTTCTATAAACCTTCCCAGAACCTCTGTAAACCTTCCTGTAAGTTCTATA
>JAIRYV010000068.1 GCA_031267685.1 Treponema sp. | reverse complement strand
TGACGGCGGATGGACCACGATCTAAGCGCTATCTTACAAACAAGCGCCGCATCTCTTGATGGGGCGCTTTTACTTGCAGCGCACTTTTTGTTGCAAGCCTTCATCAATCTGTTTATGTTCCATAACTATGGGCGAATTCAGGGAGTAATTCCGCAGCTTTCTCCTTGCAGCCCCTGCAGTCTGTACTGATTTTGGCTGCTTGCCGCAGCTTCTCTCAATTATGGGCGTTGTTCTTGTCAGGTACCCCCAGACAATGGCATATTTTTGCAGCGGGTTTATTAAACGGTTCCGGTTGTTCTGGATTTTCTGGTAGATGATACCATTCCAGCCCCGTTTTCCCTAGTAACGGGGTGGATATGTCACTGTTTTTTAGCTGATCTTTGCCGTTTTCATCACCCGCATAGCGTTAAGAACCGCGATAAGGGCCACACCTACGTCTCCAAAGACTGCTTCCCACATGGTTGCTATGCCCAGTATGCCCATGACGAGGATAACGCCTTTGACGGACAGCGCGAAGATGATGTTCTGCCAGACGATGTTCCGGGTTTTTTGGGCAATGCGGATGGCATTGGCGATTTTTGAAGGCTCGTCGGTCATCAGCACTACATCTGCAGCTTCGATGGCAGCGTCCGAGCCAAGTCCACCCATAGCGATGCCCACGTCGGCGCGGGCAAGCACTGGCGCATCGTTGATGCCATCACCCACGAAGACCAGTTTGCCTGAACCGGATTTACTCTGTTCCAGGGTTTCAAGGTATTCGACCTTTTGATGAGGTAGGAGTTCTGCATACACGGCATCAAGGCTGATCTGTTTTGTGATGCCATGGGCCACCGCCTTACTGTCGCCGGTGAACATGGCGATCTGTTTTACTCCAATGGCCCGTAAATCCTCCACTGCTGCTTTGCTATCGGCTTTCAATTCATCGGAAATGACGATGTACCCGGCATATTTGCCCTTCACGGCCACATACACCACAGTTCCTAACTCTTCTGATAGAGGAACAGTGATCTTCGCGGCTTCAAGCAGTTTGGCGTTTCCGGCCAGCACTATGTCTTCTCCGATACGGACGGAGACACCCTTCCCAGCGATCTCCTCATAGCTGGCTATAACCCCGTGATCAAGTTCTTTCTGGTAGGCGTTTCTGATTGAAAGTGCTATAGGGTGACTGGATGCAGCTTCTGCATGGGCGGCGTAGTACAATAGTTTTTCTTCTGTAAGCTCTGCTACCGGAGCGATTCTTGTTACGCTGAACACGCCTTTGGTCAGCGTTCCGGTTTTATCGAAAACCACGGTGTCTACTTTGGTAAGGGCTTCAAGATAGTTGCTCCCCTTTATGAGGATGCCGTTTCGTGAAGCGCCGCCGATGCCGCCGAAAAAGCTCAAGGGGATGGAGATGACCAGGGCGCAGGGGCAGGAGATGACGAGGAAGATGAGGCCTCGGTTTATCCATTCGGCGAAAGTTGCGCCTGGGACAAAGATGGGTGGAATCAGCGCAAGTGCAACAGCGGCAAATACCACTGCGGGAGTGTAATACCGGGCGAATTTGGTGATGAAGTTTTCGGTAACGGACTTTTTGCTTCCCGCGTTTTGCACCAGGTTGAGGATTTTGGAGACGGTGGATTCTCCAAAGGCCTTACTCACTTTGATGGTGAGTAGGCCGCTTTTGTTGATTGAGCCGGAAAGGGCTGTGCTGCCCGGCTCCACGTCTCGGGGCAGAGATTCGCCGGTGAGGGCGGACGTATCCAGGGCGGAAAAGCCCTCTAGTACCACGCCATCCAGCGGGATTTTCTCGCCGGGCTTCACCACGATGAGGTCGCCGATGCGCACTGTTTCTGGGGATACCCGCTCAAGTCCGGCGGCGGTTTTCAGGTTTGCGTAATCGGGTCTGATGTCCATGAGTGCTGATATGGATTTTCGGGAACGTCCCACGGCGTAATCCTGAAACGCTTCACCTACCCGGTAGAAGATCATCACTGCTGCGCCTTCGGGATATTCGCCTATGGCAAAGGCTCCGATGGTGGCGATTCCCATGAGGAAGTTCTCATCGAATATCTCGCCCTTGGAGATATTCTTGGCGGCCTTGATAAGCACTTCGCCGCCTACCAGGATATAGCTTACCAGGAAGAGGGCAAGTCGTATGGGAGGCAGCAAGGTGATAGATGGCACGTAATCAAAGACCATACCCAGAACAAAGAGCGCCATGCCAAGGATAAGACTTAGGCGTCGGAGCCAGGTATTGAGCGAAACGGAGTCCACTTTGTCCTTTGCTGCTTCCTGTTTCGGGAAAAGAACCACGTCCCGCAGTTCGATGTTAGGTTCAAGCCGTTTGATGATCCTACTGGTACGGGTCATGATGTCGTCCCATTGTCCGGGGTTTTGCGTCTCGATGGTAAGTTTTTGTACGGTAAAATCGACCCTCGCATTGCTTACTCCTTGCATGTGGGCAATGTGCTTTTCAATTTTCGCCGCGCATTTGGGGCAGCAGAGGTTTTCCAGAACATACTCTCGTTTTAATACCGCTTCCATAGTTCTCCCCTTAGCCTGCTTTAACGATGATGTCCTCATCAACGTCTATGGCAATACCGGCAATGGTTTCAAGCAGGGCGTTTTGGTCCCCTTCAAATTCCACTGTGAGCTGGGTATTTGGAAAATCCATCGATGCCTGTTTTACCGTCGGCAACCGCTTTACCTGCTCCTCAATTTCTGCGGCACAGTTAGGGCAGCAAAGCCCTTCCAATACATAGTTCTTTCTTGTCATAATAAACTCCTTATAAATATTGAACGATTGACAACTCGTTCAACTGTTTGTGTAAAAAAAACAAACCGGCATCCTTACTCACTGACATGGAGCAGTCCTTGTCCAAAGATGTTTCCCACGTGTTCATCTTCCAGAGAATAGTAGACCACCTTTCCCTCCCGACGATACTTCACGAGTCTGGTTTGCCGGAGTGTCCTCAGTTGGTGGGAGATAGCAGACTTGCTCATACCCAGAAGAGCCGCAATGTCGCAGACGCACATTTCGGCCCGTAGGAGAGCGCAGATGATTTTGACTCGGGTGGAATCGCCGAACACCTTAAACAGGTCTGCCAGGTCCAGCAACAGCTCATCATCGGGCATTTCTTTCCTGACGGCGGCTACCACTTCCTCGTGAATTACCGTGGCTATGCAATCCAGGCTGTCTATGTCTACAGCGTCTTTTGTTATAGTATCTTTACTAACAGTTGAACGAATGCTCATATATATAACTTATAAAGGATTTGAAGCAGTGTCAAGAAGTTTTTTGAGTTTTTCTCTTTTGCAGGTTTGTTCTCTTATAACTCTTCACCGTTAAAGGCGGCGTTACTCCGCTCATCAATCCGGGCGAACGCGGAAGTCCTAGCTTGCTGCGATTTGCGTAACCATCAGCGCTGTGCCTTCTACAATGGCGATGTGTTCTTCGTGATGAATACGCTCGGCGAGCGTCGCTGCGGTGTCGCCCGCCAATACTGGCACCCGGCGTTGTAAAAGTATGAGGCCCGTGTCTGTGCCAGCGTCCACCAGATGTACTGTACAGCCCGACTCCGGCTCCCCTGCGTCCAGTACTGCCTGATGTACCCGTTCTCCGTACATGCCAACGCCGCCGAACTTGGGTAGGAGGCTGGGATGCACGTTGATGATACGACCTGCATATTCGTGGATAATGTCATCCACCAGTATTGAAAGAAAACCAGCGAGAACGATAAGGCCGATGTCCCGCTCACGACAGAGCTGGAGAACACGGTCTGATAGGTCTTGCCGCCGCTGCGTTATGGGCAGAGCCTTGTTGGGCGTTTGGAGCAGCGCCGGAACATTGGCAAGCCGCGCCCGTTCCATCGCGTAAACGCCAGCGCGGTCTGCCAGTGTTGCCGCGATGCGTCCGGTACCAAGCGCGCCGCGCTGATCCGCGTTAATAAGCGCCTGTAGGTTACTGCCGTTTCCAGATACAAGTACAAGTATGTTAACAGTATTTTGCATAGATTGAATATAGCACTAAAACCCCCGTGCTGAAACTAATGGTATAAACAATGGCGTGTGATTGACAACAGAGGCTTAAAATATGAGTATCCCTATGATGAAAAAACAAACAATCGAACTGCTTGCTCCGGCTGGTTCGCCGGAAGCGCTTGATGCGGCTATTGGGGAAGGGGCTGATGCGGTATATCTGGGGCTGAAGAGCTTCAATGCGAGGCTGAGAAGCGCGAACTTTGCGTACTCCCAATTTGAGGGGGCGCTCCGTGCGTTGCACCGTATGAGACGCAAAGTCTATGTTACTGTGAACACGGTGTTTGAGCAGCGGGAGGCGGATCGTATGTATCAGCTGCTCAAGTATCTGGCGTCAGTGGGGCCCGACGGTATCATTGTCCAGGACTTTGGTGTGCTTGCCATGATCCACGAACAGTTCCCTACGCTTAGGGCGCATGCTTCGACGCAAATGAACATCGCTTCGGCGCGGGGTGCAAACGCGCTTTCGCGTTATGGCGTTTCGCGGGTAGTGCTGGCGAGGGAACTTAGCCTGAATGAGATTCAGGCGATTCGTGCCAATACCAACATGGAACTGGAGGTCTTTGTTCACGGGGCTTTGTGTGTAAGCGTGTCGGGCCTGTGCCTATTCTCTAGTTTTCTGGGCGGAAAGTCGGCTAATCGGGGTATGTGTACCCAAGCTTGCCGACGCTACTACCGCGAGTTCGGGGTTGAGGAAGGTGGCTATTACTTCAGCCCATCTGACTTACAGCTTCTTGAAAGACTGCCTGAGCTTGCGGATGCTGGTATCAACGCGGTAAAAATCGAGGGACGCATGAAGAGTGCCGACTATGTTGGCGCGGTGGTGAGCGCGTACCGGCGGGTCATAGACGCGCTTGATGGCAAGTGCGAGGTGGCAATAGCCGAAGGGCAGAAAATACTGCGAGGCGACTTCGCACGAACAAAAACGGTTTTTTACTTTGATGAAAACAATACTATCGACTGGCTCAGGGCAGAACAGAGCGGCGGTACAGGCATCCCGCTGGGGCATTTGCTCAATGTGCGCGGGCTGTTTGGCGCACGCCTGGGGTTGCTGCCACATGGCGAAACTGGGTTGTGCGTGGGCGATTCAATACGCCTGCACCGCGCTGATGATTCTGACCGCCAGTCGTACAAGGCGCGAAGCGTTGAGCATGACCATGTCGGCATCTGGGTGTCCATCCCCGACGGGTTTGACAAGGGCGATATGGTTTACCTCATCCAGACGCGGGCCTTGAGCCGGCGTTACGCGCCAGTGCTTCCTCGCAGGCTTGACGCTTTCCGCCGCGCCCCGGGACATGACCACGCGCCGCAAGTCAAACTTTTGCCAGCGGGCAAGGCTGACAGCAAGCGTTTTCCCCAAGGCATCTACGTGGCAGTTTCCCGTATCGAAGACCTCTACATTATCCAGTCGTCGCGTCCGGTGAAGGCGTTCCTTGCCT
Source organism: Treponema sp. (assembly GCA_031267685.1). Classification (GTDB taxonomy): domain Bacteria; phylum Spirochaetota; class Spirochaetia; order Treponematales; family Breznakiellaceae; genus JAIRMT01. The sequence continues at coordinate 66,344 of JAIRYV010000068.1, read as the reverse complement.
ATACCCGTAAAACCGCCGCCTACCTGCTTGCCGATAAGAAGCCGCCATTGCCTTTTAAGCAAGGGGAACTCATACTGACGCTCGATCCTTACTTCCCAGAGGCGCTTTCCGCGATTGTCGCAGAGGAGATACCAGCGCTAGTGGAACGGGGCTTTCGTCAATTCGTCGTGAATAATCCAGGACACATTTCGCTCTTTCGTGGTCTGAGCGACGTTTCACTCATTGCGGGCCCGTACCTCTATACGTTCAACCGTTACGCGTTTTCGTTTATCGCGGGTCTAGGTCTCCAGCGCTTTATTTCTCCGCTTGAGAACAATCGGCAGAACCTTGAGAAAACCGTAGACCCGCGCCACCGCGACCTGGCCTTCATCACCGTCTTCGCCTATCCCGCGCTCTTCCGCATACGCACTGCCGTGAACCGCGTGTATGAGTTCAGCGCGTTCACCGACAGCCATGACGAGCGCTTTAACCTAGTCGAGAACGATACTGGTTCTCTGGTCATTCCTGAACAGGCGTTTTCTATTGTTGATAAAATTCCATTTCTGCAGGAAGCGGGGTTCAGTCATTTTATACAGGACTTTTCCGGCCCGCCGTTGAAAAAGATTAACTACAAAGATGTGAGTAACGCGACAAAAAACGCGCTTCCTCTGCCGCATACCAGCCGCTTTAACTGGAAAGACGGCTTTTATCAGCAGGAAGAAGCGCGCCAGGCCCGCGAATCAAACGCTTAGGAACCGAGGAGCAAGGCGTACGTGGTTTCTCAGAAGCTCACCGCCTCGTCTTCCTCGTCTTCCACCTCTTGCTGGGTATTAACCTCTTGCAGGGGCAGCGGTGGAACTTCTTCCACCTTGAATTCAGGACGGAATTCCACATGCTCCGCAACAATGCTCACACGGGAATGTGTCTTTCCGTCAGTTCCGCTCCACCGATCCTGTTTAAGCCGGCCTACAACCCGCACGCCCCGACCCTTGTGTCCAAGGTGGTAGCAGTTTTCCGCAAGCTTTGCCCAGGCTTCCACGTCAAAGAAGCCCACTTCCTGCTCAAACCCTGAGTCCTGCTTGTAGTAGCGGTTAGACGCGAGGCTAAAAGTGCAGAGTGAGTACCCTTTTGGCGTGGTTCGCAGAAGAGGGTCACGCACTAGCCTACCCTCGATCAAAATTGAATTGAGACTGTTCATTAAAAATACCTCCATGGTTGTTGATACTTGTTATACGAATCCATATCGCATGTTTGCTTTGATTTATGCTAAAAAATGTTTGACGTCTGGCAAAAAATATCTGTGGCACCTGAAGTGCCAGGCACCTAGTAAAAGTGTCATTGTGTATCTCGAATTTTTTTGTTAAGATAGCCTTATGTTTAATAATTTAATGAAGGTCGTGTTTGGGTCTCAGCATGAACGAGACCTCAAAGCGCTCTTACCTATATTACACGCGGTTAATGAAAAGGAAGCCTGGGCAGTCGCGCTTCCAACCGAGGAATTTCCCGGTGTAACCGCCAAATTTCGGGAACGTTACGCACAGGGTGAAAGTCTTAATGACTTATTGCCCGAAGCCTTTGCTCTGGCACGGGAGGCCGCACGGCGAAACCTTGGTGAACGGCCCTACGATGTGCAGGTACTGGGATCCATTGTGCTTCACCAAGGCAAAATCGCGGAATTGAAAACCGGCGAGGGCAAAACGCTTATGAGCGTAGCAGCAGCCTACCTCAACGCCATTCCTGGCAAAGGTATTCATGTGGTTACGGTGAATGATTACCTGGCTGAACGGGACGCAGACTGGATGCGGCCTATCTTTAACGCACTGGGCCTAAGTGTCGGTACGATTCTGTCAGACATGGATAATGCTCGGCGCAAGGAAAACTACGCCTGCGACATAACATACGGCACGAACAATGAGTTCGGGTTCGACTATCTGCGTGACAATATGTGCCGAGACTTAGCAAGCCGGGTCCAGCGAGGCCATAATTTCTGTATCGTCGATGAAATCGACTCGATCCTCATTGATGAAGCGCGAACTCCGCTCATCATAAGCGGCGCAGCAGAGGATGATACCTTCAAGTTCGCTGAGGTTGATCGGCTACTCGGTTCGCTCCAAGAGGTACAGAAAAAGGCGGATGGAGAGTATCCAGACGAGATACAGGGCGAAGAGGTTATCGGAGACTATAAGCTCAACGAGAAGAACAAGAACATCTCCTTCACCAACGCTGGCATGGCAAAGCTCGAACAGATTCTCCAAAAGCGAAACCTCATCAAGGGGTCTATTGTTGACCAGGAGAATTTCGAGTATCTGCATTACTTCACGCAGGCGCTGCGGGCGCATAAACTCTTCCATATAGATGTGGATTATGTGGTGCAGGATGGTCAGGTGCAGATTGTGGACGAGTTCACCGGACGCATCCTGCATGGCCGCCGTTACTCGGATGGCCTGCATCAGGCAATCGAGGCTAAAGAAAAGATACGCATTGCCCAGCGTAACCGCACCCTGGCAACCATTACCTTCCAGAACTACTTCAGGCTCTACACCAAAATTTCCGGCATGACTGGCACCGCTGATACTGAGGCTGTGGAGTTTACCAAGATTTACAAGCTCGAAGTGGTAGTCGTTCCCACGAACCTACCAGTGGCGCGTAACGATGAGGACGACACAGTGTACCTTAACGAAAAGGAAAAGTGGAACGCGCTTTGTGATGAGATTGCGGCGGCGCATAAGCAGGGACAGCCGATCCTAGTTGGCACGGTGTCCATCGAAAAGTCTGAGCTTATCTCCTCGCTGCTTACGCGCCGGGGTGTACGGCATGAAGTACTGAACGCTAAAAATCACGCCCGCGAAGCGCTCATCATCGCTGAAGCTGGTTCCAAAGGCGCGGTAACCATCGCCACCAACATGGCAGGGCGCGGCACAGACATCAAGCTCGGTGGCAGCCCTGAGCATCGCGCCAAGAAACGCGCCGGCACTGAGGCGAGTCCTGAAAGATACGCGGAGGTACTCCGCGATGAGTATGAGAAGTGGCAGGCTGATTATGAGGAAGTGAAACGCCTGGGCGGACTTTATGTAATTGGCACTGAGCGCCATGAGAGTCGGCGTATTGATAACCAGCTACGTGGGCGTTCTGGCAGACAGGGCGATCCTGGACGCTCAAAGTTCTTCATTTCAATGGATGATGACCTTATGCGTCTCTTTGGTGGCGATAACATCAAGAGCCTCATGGCTAAGATTGGCATGACCCCAGGTGAGCCTATCTATCACCCCTGGTTGAACAAGAGCATTGAGCGAGCTCAGAAAAAGGTGGAGGAGCGCAACTTCGAGATTCGCAAACACCTGCTTGAGTATGACGATGTGCTTAATCAGCAGCGGAAGTTCATCTATGAACAACGTGACGCCATTCTTTCAGACACGAATCTTGTTAAGCGGGTGAATGATGCCACACGGGACATGCTTATCGCGGCCCTTGGCATGTTCCGTGACACCCAACGCCGTGATCCATCCGCCGCGCTCGCCGCGTTGCTTGAGTTGCTCAAGACTAAATTCGGCTATACCCCTTCGATTGAAAACGCGGGTAAAGATCAGAACATCGATCTTCTTGAGCAGCGTTTTATCGTTGACCTGGAAAGGGATATCGCCAACAAAGTCGCACTCGTGGGTGAAGGTAATCTTAACATGTTTATACGGATGCAGTACCTTCAGGCGGTTGACCGCAAATGGCTTGATCATCTTGAGAACATGGAAGCCTTGCGTGAGGCCGTGTACCTCCGCAGTTACGCACAGAAGAACCCGCTTACTGAGTACAAGGTTGAGGGGTTCCAGATTTTTGACAAGATGATAGACCAGATTCGGGAAGAGATCGCGTCGCGGCTTCATCTTGTGCGCATACAGCTCGCTGAAGACCGTGAACGGGAGGCCGCGTTACGCGCACGTTCCGTAACAACCACACAGGCTGCGAGCCACGGCAGCGTAGGTGCTTTTGCGGGCGCGAGCAGACAAAGCGCTGCAACAGCCGTGTCCCGTTCTCAGCAACCTGAAAATGCCACAGTGGTACGTTCCATGCCCAAAGTGGGCCGCAACGAACCCTGTCCTTGCGGCTCAGGCAAGAAGTACAAGTTTTGTCATGGCAGATAGATGTTACTAGGAGCGCTCATTTTATCCATAGGCTTATTGCTACTCATCATCTACTTTGCCCTGTCAAAGAATTCGAGTCGTCAGATAAAGAACATTGCCATTATTGCGCTGATCATCGTCGCCCTGTCGTCGCTGGTCAGCGTGATCGTCTATGTGCTATTCAGCCAGCCGGCGTTTGTTATCAGCGACGAGCCAGCGCAAGACCCTTTGATAGTCGAGCCATCGGAAGGTATAAGCCATGACGATATCATTATGGCGCTGATCCTCGCGGGGATGTTCATACTGCTTTTACTCGTGATTGTTTATCAGGCCATGAAGGAACGGAAGCGACAGCAGCTTGAAGCAGAGAAACTGCTGAAAAAGCTTCATAGTGGAAAGGGACTGACCCTTTTCCAGTCTGATGAGTAGATGGATGTGATTATCCATGATATAGAAGTTGAAAAGCTCAAAGGGGTACTTTTCTTTTGCTCTTTTGATGTAGGTCAAGAGTATTTCCTTGATCCACGACGACTAGAAATACATCTCGTATCGGTTAATTTCCGAGGTAACGTAATAGATGGCTCCGACCTTTAGTATTCTTTGGTGCCCCATAACTATGATAAGGGGCTGAGAGGGTGTATTGCTTTGATGCTTAGTGAAGTTTTTTTGGGGGTGTAGGTGTCTGGCACCTTGCAAGCCTAAGCACTTTGTAGGTGTCTGGCACTAAAGCCCGATTCCTCTTTACCTCAGATTTCGACGTGTTTATAATAGAAGAAAGATTCAATACGTTTAGCTATATGCGTTCTGGCTTTGTCAATTTTAGTGAGGGAATATGAAAAGCAGGTATATTATCTTATTGATTGTTTTATTGAGTTTGGCGTCCTGTGTGTCTGAGGACAAACTGGCCATGCACGATGAATCGTCTGAGTCGGAACAGGTTACGGCAGCGGCGGTGGAACCTGTACTTGACGATACCGTGCCAGAGTCATCTTCCACCGATACCGTGCGAGACACCGGTACCGTGCCAGAGACGTCCACTGCGTCGGTTGTGGTAACGAGAACCACGCTTCCCGGGCAGTATAGGATTCAGCCTGGTGATACGTTTCGTACTATAGCGGCCCGCCCCGGTATCTATTGGAACGAAACTCTATGGACAAACATCTATAACGCAAATCGCGACAAGATCGCGAACCCAGACTTGATTTTTTCAGGCACGATGCTCTTGATACCTCCATTGTGTAATGAAATCCGTGAAGGTCTCTGGGAAGCGAATCGACACTATGAGAACCCGTTTGAGGCTGAGGTGCGCAGCGCTAACACGGCGGTAGCGGCGACGACGATGAGTGCTAACAGGGCGGCACCGATCACTAACACGAGGCAGACGTCGGTAACGGCACAGGCGTCCGCACGAACACCGACGAATAGTACGCTGGTGCGGCGGAATGTTGTTTCCTGTAAAATCGCTGGGATAGAACGTGCTGACGAAATTGTATACATAACATTGGAGTGGGCCGGACTGGACAGCCCTAATGGCGAGGGGACAAATGTAAGGATAGAGGCATACACCGCAAACAACAGCTTAGTCGGTGCGATAGTACTGGAAAATAGCCATAGCTATGGAAAATGGAACCGGTATTTTTCGGTCAGCGGCGAATTTTTAACCGCATACAGCTCTTGGAACGACCGGATTGATTTTGCCACTATAGGGAACAACTCTATTCAAATAGAACATGAGAACATTGGCAGTGTATTTCTCCGCATGGAACTTGACGGCTCACCCTTCCGTAACTGAGTCTTGCTGGTTGTCTGTTGGTTCTTTAGGGGACAGTCGTTTGTGTTTAGAACGAGGCTGGCGGCGCGGTGAGTCCCGCACGCTCGTCAAAACCATAAATAATGTTCATGTTCTGAATCGCCTGACCAGCCGCACCTTTCACCATGTTGTCCATGGCTGTGGCAATGATGAGCATTGTTCCGGTCTGATCCAGATGTACTGATATGTCGCAGAAGTTTGACAGCCGCACACGACCAGTGGATGCAATGCCGCCTTTGGGAAGAACCCGCACAAACGGCTCATGCTCATAGAACGCAGCATAACGTTCACGGATTTCCTCAGCGCGTTCAGTAACTGCTTTGGCGGGTGGTCGGGGCTGGGCGCGTTGTTCCAGACGACACACTTCAGCAAGCGGAATGTAAATCGTGCTGAGGATGCCTCGGTTCATGGGCGCAAGGTGTGGGGTGAATATGACGGGCGAGGAGCTTGCGCAGGTCATAAAAGTTAGGTTCCGGCTGATTTCCGGTGTGTGTCGATGTGCCCCGACTTTGTAAGGCGCGAGTGAGTCGGCACATTCCGGGTAATGGAACGAGCGGCTTGGTTCTCGTCCCCCGCCAGTAACGCCAGACGCGGCGTCTATGATGATGGCGGCGCCACTGGCTGCGATACCAAGGCTGAGCGCCGGATAGATCCCCAGGCTCGCGCCAGTGGGGTAACAGCCAGGACTCCCGATGATGAGCGGACCCCTGACAGCAAGTTCACGGATTCGGGCGCGGTTCAGTTCCGGCAGGCCGTAAACCGACCGTTGCCGCAGTTCAGGGTATATATACGGTTTGCCATACCACGCGGTGAAGGTCGCCTCGTCATCATCAAAGCGGAAGTCCGCGGACAGGTCGATAAAGTTTTTTCCCTGTTCCATGCAGGCTTTAGCAAACGCCTCGCCCACGCCTGTTGGCAAGGCGGCAAACACCACATCAGCCTTGTCCACCGCCGCTTCTGGTTTAAGCAGCACGGCTGAAACTACGCCCTGAAAGTTGGGGTAAACCTCTTCGATTCGCTCCCCCTGAAAGCTCACTGAGGCCGGAACAATCTTGGTAATCTCAGGATGTCCAGCGAGCAGTCTGACCAGTTCCGCGCCCGCATAGCCTGTGGCGCCAATAATACCCACAATCATAGTATCTGCTATATTGAGCATTTTCGCTCCTGCTGTCAACACACCCCTTGTTTTTGTCTGTCCTTTTTGCTATATCAAAGCTATGAAACGTGTTATCTGGTTTGGCTTTGTTGCCATGTTTGTTATTGTTATTATGAACCAGAGTGCCTGTGCCTCTGGGCCGATTGAGATTCCGGCTGAATTAACACCGGCGGAACTGATACAGCGGGCGCAGGAAGCTACCGACCGAAACAACTATAAGCGGGCGCTCCAGTTCTATGAAGCTGTTATTGAGCGTTACCCGTTTAACACAGACGACATCTGCGCTGCTGAATACGAGATTGCTTTTATTCACTATAAGCAAAAAGATTATGAAACCGCGATCACGGGCTTTAACGCGCTCCTTGTACGCTATGAAGGTGCTGACGCTGAGCTACTTCCGCCACAGTACCGTGTGCTGGCTGAACTTGTACTTGGGAAAATCGCGGATAAACAGCAAGAGTGATTGCTTAGACAAGGTGGCCGCAACTGAGTGAGTTTTCATTTTTTACTGATATACTAGGACCTAAGTTTAACCCTGCTGGTGTGTTGGACATTAGCAATGGCGGCAAAGTGCTGGTGATGAGCGATTTGCACATGGGGGTTGGGCGGCGCGACGATCTTGCTGGAAACGGTGCGTTTCTTACCGATGTGTTGGAGACGTATTACCTGCGAAATGGCTGGATACTTGTGTTAAACGGCGACATTGAGGAGCTCTTGCGTTATTCCCTGCTGGCAATCAGGGAGCAGTGGCCTCGACTCTTTCGGATCTTTGATCAGTTTGACGAGGATGGTCGGCTTTACAAGACCCTTGGCAACCATGACGCGGCTCTTGTTTTTGAGAAGAATTATCCATATCCCTTGTACCATGCGGTCAGAATCGAGACCGGCGTCATTCCGCTCTATGTTTATCACGGCCATCAGTCTTCGCGAATGTATACGAGCTTTAACACCCTCATCAACGCCAGTATCCGTTTCATTCTGAAACCTGTGGGTATCCGTAATATCTCCTCGGCGCGTAGTCCACACCGGCGGTTTTATGTAGAGAAGCAGGCGTATGATTTTTCACTTGCCAATAGCTGTATCTCCATCATTGGACATACCCATCGGGCACTTTTTGAATCTCTGGGGCGTTTTGATTTCATCAAGTTTGAGATAGAGCGGCTGTGTCGGGATTATCCTACATCTGAGGGCGAGGAGCGTGAGCGGATTGCCCATGAGGTGTGGATGCTCCGGCGCGAATTGACCAAGCTCAAGCGTTCTGAGCGGCGTGATGTGCTTCGTCAGAGTCTGTATGGGGATGAGCTGCCGGTACCCTGTCTGTTTAACTCTGGAAGCGCGATTGGAAAGAAAGGGGTAAACGCGATTGAGCTGAACAATGAGAGCATCTCGCTGGTATACTGGTTTATTGTAGGAAAGGGGAAAAACTTCGTGAGTCGGGGCGGGTACAAAGTGTATGTGCTGCCCGGAACGAATTACTGTCGTTCGGTGCTGAACTATGACCAGTTGGCTCATGTGAAGGCGCGGATAGAATTGCTGGGGTCTTCCAGCAATGTTGAACTGGCGTATGGTTGAGCTTAATTCCATCGTCAAATTGACCGATTTGTTAAGGGAAAGGAGGCTTGGTAGAAGTGGCTGAATATGGAAAGAAACGAGTATTGGGAAGAGTTATAGTCCTTTTGTTTCTAATTATCGCCATGGCTGGTGGTGGGCTTGTTTGGTTTGATTATCTCAACGTGATTGACGCGAAGACGCTGCTTGCGCCACTTTACAAGTTTGTGGACAGGGTTGGGCGCACCCAGACTTTGAGCAACGCTGATGAGCCGCTTTCACTGGATCGAGAGCGGCTGTTGGTGCGTGAAGAGGCATTGAGCTTACAGAAGCTGGATCTGGAGAAGCAGGAGCAAGATATAAGCTCCCGACTGGCTGAGTTAGAGCAAATTAAGCAGGAGCTTGAGGAGCGCCAAAAAGCGCTTGATGATCGGGAGAATTCGATTAACGCGCTGGTAATGGCGACCGAAGATAAGAGTAGAAATGTCGAGCAAAATGCGCGTTATCTTTCTGGTATGCCACCGACAAATGCGGTGAGGATACTTGACGGATTTGACGATCAGGATGCTATTGACGTGCTTCGGAAGACCGAGGAAATCGCTCAAGCAGAGGGAACAACTTCCATTGTATCATATTGGCTGTCGCTCATGGCTCCTGAACGGGCTGCTGAGTTACAGCGGAAGATGGTAGGGAGGCCCTCAAGCCTTAACTTGAACTGAAATTGCCCCGGCCAAATCACCTGAAGACGAGGAGGGGCAGGTTTGATACAAGCGATTTCTTCGCAACTTGCGCAGACAGTAGCGCAAAGGGCAACAGAACAAACAGCATCGGGGCAGCAAATACTGGTAAAAGCAGTGGTAAAGAACAATAAGCTTGGCGTGTTTGCCAAGCTTATTGACGGCTTAATCAGCAACAGTAAGCAGGGCCCGGTTGGAGCGACGCCGCCGGCAGCAGCACAAGCGGGGATAACAGTGTTGTCGGTGAAAACGGCGCAGCTTGCGACAGTAGCGCGAAAGACGACGGCGCATACGGCTGGCGACGTGAAAGCGGAGACAGTGGTCAAGGCTGGCAAAATGCCCACTAAAGCGGCAAAAAAAATAGACGAGGCTGATCATCCCACGCAAAAGGTCTCTGACACCATCGCTATCGCTGAACAAGAGTCTGGCACTCTTGTTGAGGCTAAGGCTAATATGGCAAAAGCCTCTGACACTATCGAAAAGATGTCTGGCACTACTGCTGAGATCGCCATCGCTGAAAAGGCGCCCATGGTATTTTCAGATAACGCCAATATCGCAAAAGAGTCTGGCACTGATGTAAACCTGGCTGACACCATAGCCAAAGAAGCGGCTGAGGCGTTTTCTAGCGTAGCTAAAACCAAGAACGAGGTCTCGCGGGGCACGCTTCCCCATGAGTCTGCGGTGCTTGAGGATGCCCTGGTGGAACACACCCAGCCAGATCGGAACGAGGTTGCCTTGATAAGCGCGGCAAATGAAGTGAGCCACAACAAAGACCTTAGGTATACTTCAGTTAAGCAAAACGTCTCGGCTGAAAAGCTCAGGGTACAGAGCCTGTTTGCTGGAACCACGCAGGCTGCTAAGGAAGAGCCAGACAATGCAGCGAAACCCGCTGACCCGCGGGGCAAAGGCCGACTGGAACTGCGCGATCTGCGCGTGCGAGATACAGGGGTCGGTGTTACGTCAACGGCGTTTACTGGCGCGGATAAGACCACCACGGTGTCAGAGACCGGAGCGCAAAACATCGCCGAAATCAGCCTCGACCTTTTGCCTGATGGAGCAAAGCCCTTTGACACACCTGTTGATACCAGTGAGGCGCAGGCTACTCGCTTTGAGAACCTGCTCGCCCACGAACTTTCCCAGCGCCTGAACAGCGATATTGTGCAGCAAGCTCAGGTGCTGCTGCGCGACGGCGACGCCGGAACGATAAAACTGTCGCTTAAACCAGAGAATCTGGGAATTGTTAAAGTGCGTCTTGAAATGGTCGAAAATAGGATCACTGGGCAGATTATTGTTGAAAGCAATGAGGCCCTGCGGGCATTTGATAGGGAAATTCAATCCCTTGAACAGGCTTTTCGGGATTCCGGTTTTAGTGGAGTCAGTCTTTACACGGCGCTCGCATCGGGCAGCAATCAGAACACCGAGGAGAATTGGCAGCAGCAGGAAAACGCCGCCTTCTTCTCGGAACGCCTCGCTGTCGGCCAGTATGAGCCGAAAGCTCATCTCGTATCAGGTGGAAGAGCTAATGAACTGTCCACCATTAATATGCTTGCATAAGGAGTTAATATGGAGCTTAAAGCTGTATTGAGTTCACAGGATATGGCAGAAGTCAGTCAATTGGTGCAAAAGCACAACAGCATGGTTAATCAGGGGAAGGGGAACCAGAATGAATTGGGAAAAGATGATTTTCTCAAGCTCTTGATTACCCAACTTTCCAATCAAGACCCTACTGCCCCTATGGAAGACAAGGAGTTCATCGCGCAGATGGCTCAGTTTTCCACATTGGATCAGATGACCAACATGGCCGCTGATTTCTCCCGCCTTGCTTCCCTGCTTGAAGAAAACGGCGCAAGCGTTGCGCTTGGTAAAGGCGTGGAGCTGCTGGACGGTGAACGGGTGGTTCAGGGTGTGGTTAAAGCAGTTACACGGGACGTGAGTCCCGAAATTCTGGTAAATGGTATGTATTACCAGTGGAATCAGGTAACAAAGGTATTTGAGGAGTAACTCACTATGATGCGATCTTTATTTGCGGCCGTATCAGGCTTGCAGAACCATCAGACTAGGATGGACGTGATTGGCAATAATCTCGCCAATATCAATACTGTCGGATTCAAAAAGGGCAGGGTGAACTTTCAAGATATGCTCTACCAGCAGCTTCAGGGCGCGTCTCGGCCCACCGCTGAACTGGGCGGCGTGAACCCTCAGGAAGTGGGTCTTGGTATGTCTATTGCTACCATTGATACCGTACATTCTCAAGGCGCGTTCCAGTCCACAGGCGTTGGAACCGATCTCGCGGTTGAAGGCACAGGGTTCTTTGTACTCAAAGAAGGAGAGAATTTCTTTTATACAAGGGCGGGTGCTTTTAACCTTGACGCGGATGGCGTGCTGGTGAATCCAGCCAGTGGCATGAAGGTACAGGGCTGGATGGCACAGGATATAGGTGGCCAGCAGATACTTGATGTTTCCCGTGATGTGGAAAACCTCACGATTCCGGTTGGCTCCAAAGACCCAGCGCGGGCAACCACTGAGGTTGACTTCGCCTGTAACCTTGACAAGCGTATGCCGGTGATTCCGGCTGAGGGCGCAAGCCCGCTTCAGGTACGCGAAGGCACTTGGACAACTCAGATCAAGGTGTACGACAGCTTTGGCCAGGAGCATACCTTGCAGGTAGAATTCACCCGCAGCCAGGACCCGGCCTTACCCAATCAATGGAACGCTAACGTTACTGTTGATCCTGAAGCGCTTGACGCGGATGGCGCGAACCTGCGTGGAGCCACGATTGGACTTGGCGACGATGCGCCAGCAATAGGCGGCCCAGCTAACTTCACCGTGAACTTCTCCAACACCGGCACACTTTTAAGCGCGGTTGACGGCGCGGAAAATGAATCCGGCAATGAGGCAGGCGAGCAGGTCATTATGAACGTGGCATACACCGTGCCAGACACAGACCCCGCTGCTGACGGCGCTCCTGTACGGCAGACCTTTGCTCTGAACCTCGGCACCGTAGGTGGCTTTGTCAACTCAATCACCCAATTTGCGGAAGCCAGTTCCTCCAAGGCAGTGTCTCAGGACGGCTATGTGATGGGCTATCTTGATAACTTCAAGATCGACTCAAGCGGCATCATATCTGGCGAGTATTCCAACGGTACAAACCGCATCATTGGTCAGGTGGCGCTTGCCAGCTTCACCAATCAGGGTGGCCTTGAGAAGGCTGGTGATTCGACCTATCAGGTGTCCAGCAACTCAGGCACGGCCAATATCGGCGCATCCGGGATAGCAGGTAAGGGAAGTATCGTTGCTGGTGTACTGGAAATGTCTAACGTGGATATGTCCGAGTCATTCACCGACATGATCGTAACCCAAAGAGGCTTCCAGGCCAATTCACGAACCATACAAACTGCAGACCAACTCTTGCAGGAAGTTCTGAGCCTTAAACGATAGGGAAACGGTTAGAAAAAAATGGTAAAAGTAACGCGGCTTGACGGTGTTGAATACTATATCAATCCTCATCAGATCGAGTATATTGAAACGAAACCTGATACGACGCTGCTGATGTTATCAGGGAAATATCTTGTAGTACGGGAACCGGCGCTGGTCGTCATTGAGCGTATTGTTGAATACCGCCGACGCATTGGCGCCTTCAAGAATGAGGAGTAGCAAGGCATGAATATATCGACACTTGTTGGGCTTGTTGGCACGATTGCTGTATGTATCATAGGTGTTTATACGTCAGGCGGTCAGATTGGGACTTATGTCGATCTGCCGTCGGTCTTGATTACGGTGGTAGGTTCCTATCTGGCGGTAATAACGTTTTCCAGTTTCAGCGACGCGATTACTATGTGGAAAACGTTTGGGCTGGCGTTCAAGACTCGGTCATCAAATGAGAAAGCGGTCATCGTCAAGCTCCTAGCTTTTTCCGAAAAGGCGCGGCGTGAAGGATTGTTGGCGCTGGAAGAAGAACTGGAGGACCTTGATGACGAGTTTTTGAAAAAAGGAATGCGCCTGGTCGTGGACGGCACTGACGGCGCGGTTATCCGCAACCTTCTGGAACTCGACCTGGAGCATATAGAGAGCAGGCACAGCGACAAAATCGGCGTCATTAATATGTGGGGAACAGTGGCGCCCGGTCTCGGAATGTTAGGCACGGTCATTGGTCTTATCGCCATGTTATTGAACCTTGATGACAAGAGTACTCTGGGCCCGAACATGGCCGTCGCGCTTATTACCACCTTGTACGGTGCTATAATTGCCAACCTTGTGTGTATTCCCATAGCTGGCAAGCTCAAAACCTATGATGCCAGTGAGTCGCTGGTTAAGGAAATGGAAATTGAGGGGATTCTCTCAATACAGGCTGGTGAAAACACCCGTGTTCTCGCCAGTAAGCTCTTAACCTACCTTGATCCAATAACCCGCAATTCGGTTGAAAAAGAGATGTCAAAGGATTAACCATGGCAAGGAAAAAGAAAGAAGCTGAAGGCGTAAAGGGCGACTGGATCGTTACATACTCGGACATGGTAACACTTCTGCTCTGCTTCTTTGTCATGATGTTTGACGCCAGTGATACTGTTTCCGGGGATATTGCTTCTTTTATCTCTGCCCTCAACAATACTGGCTTGGGCGGGCAGACTGGCGGGAACACGCTGTCTGCGGGAAAGAGCGCTGATCTGGGAAATACGATTAACTCCCTGCCGTCGATGGATCGCGGGCGTTCCTTGGGATCAGCGCTTCGCAAGGCAACGAGTATCTTCAATCTAGAAGTGAAGTCCAACAAGGTGAAAATAACCCAGGAAGAGCGGGGTATTATCATCAGTCTCGCGTCGGACGCTTTTTTTAATATTGCAAGCGCGACCCTTAACATAGAGCAAACCAGAGAAATTCTGCTCAATCTAGTTAGCACGCTCAATGCGCCTGAACTTAGTGGGCGGAAGTTCAGGATAGAGGGACACACTGACGCGGAGGCAACCGACCCCTTTGGACCATGGCCGTCAAACTGGGAACTTTCAACAGCCCGCGCCATAGCGGTTCTGCACTTTCTTATGGATCTTGGAATCGAAGAAAAACGTTTTCAAGTGGCTGGATTTGCCGATACTGTACCAATAGGTGATAACAGCACTGCCGAAGGTCGTGCCTATAATCGGCGGGTTGACGTCATTATTCTTGATGACGCGCATCTGTAGTATTTTATAGTATATAAACGGAGGTTGTATTATGTCTGAAGATCGAGCGGCCCCTAGCACTGTTGAGGATGAACCCGTAGAGGAAACATCGGGTTCTAAAAAGAAAAAAAATGGTCTGATTGAGTTACTGCCTATCCTATTAAAATTCTTTGCTATCGGGCTTGCCTCATTAGTGGTGGTTGTTACCATATCAGTAATTACATACACCGTGCTGAACAGTAATAACTCTAAGGGACAGACGCTGATTCCTGAAAACTCGCCCTACGTTGGAACCAAGCCTCAGTATTCCTACTCAACCATAGTGGGAACTGTACGGTGTAACACCCGGGACCCGACTCCCTACTCGGTGGTAGTTGATGTGGCTATTGGATATACGCTGAATGACTCTCAGGCACAGACCGAGTTTACAGCACGGCAGTTTGAACTGCGGGACTTTATCCGTAACTATTTCAGCACCAAGTACGCAGAAGATTTGATGCCGGAAAAGGAGCCTCAGCTCAAGCAGGAACTTATGGAACTGCTGAACATCCGTATCCTTGATACTGCCAAGGCCAGAAACATCGTGTTTAATCAGTTAAGCGTGATGGAGATGTAACACCATGATGGCAGAGGTTCTCTCTCAGGATGAAATCGACCAGCTTCTCACCGCAATAAACTCGGAAGGCTCTACGTCTGAACATTTTATACCGTCAGCCGAGACTCGCAAGATCAAGATATACGACTTCAAGCGGCCTGATAAATTTTCCAAAGAACAGATTCGTACGGTTTCGATTATGCACGAAACGTTTGCGCGTCTGACCACCACATCGTTGTCAGCAAACCTGCGAAGCATGGTACACGTCCATGTGGCGTCGGTAGACCAGCTCACCTACGAGGAGTTCATCCGCTCGATTCCCACGCCAACCACACTGGCGATTATCAACATGGACCCACTCAAAGGAAACGCTATTTTTGAGATAGACCCTGCGGTTACGTTTTCCATTATAGACCGGCTTTTTGGCGGCACGGGCGAAGGTAACAAGGCTCAACATGAACTTACCGACATCGAGCAATCGGTTATGGAAAGTATCATTGTGCGTATTCTGGGCAATATGCGTGAGGCGTGGACCACGGTTATTGACCTGCGTCCACGATTAGGCCAGATCGACACGAACCCGCAGTTTGCGCAGATCGTGCCGCCTAACGAAATGGTCGTACTGGTAACCCTGGAAACTAAGGTTGGAGATATTGAGGGCATGATGAACTTCTGTATCCCCTATCTCACGATTGAGCCAATCATCAGCAAGCTCTCAGCGCAGTTCTGGTATTCTTCGGTGCGACGGGGAACCACTACTGAAAATCTAAATATCCTCAAGGAAAAGCTGTCATCAGTCGATGTAAATGTAGTAGCTGAAATTGGTAAGATAGATGTAACTGTCCGTGATGTACTTGAGCTTCAGACCGGAGATGTGGTGTGTCTCTATAACACTCGTGTTGGAGATCCTTATTCCCTTAACATCGGTAACAAGCCAAAATTCTTGTGCAGGCCCGGTGTGCTTGGTAAGAAGATGGCAGTGCAGATCACGAAAAAAATTGCTGAGATTCAGCAGGAAGATTTTGAGGAACTTACAATTGATGGGGAGGAAGTAATATGAGCGAAAGCGCTCTTTCACAAGAAGAACTTGATGCGCTGATGGCAGGGAGCGATATAGGCAGCGAACCGGCTGGCGGGTCTGAAGGAGACCGGAAAGCCCTTGAGGATTTTCTTGCCGGGTCAGTAGCTGCGCTTTCTTCTAATCTCGCTCAGTTGACAATTCCTGATGCTTCTCTTAAAAGCCCGTCTGTCAGCTTCACCAACCGCGATACATTCCTCGGTGAGTTGCCCATTACAGTGGCTGTGGTTAAGGCTGATTTCAACTCCGGCTTTCCGGGTGAGCATATATTCGTCATGGGTGAAGACACGGCAAAGTCTGTGGTAGGTCTTATGACCCACGAGGAAGACGTGGACCTCGATGAACGCAACCTATCTGTGGTGAGTGAAATGGTGTCCAACCTTGTGGGAACTCAGATCACCGCGCTTACCAAGCAGACTAATAACCAATCCATTGCCTCAATCGCGCCGGAAGCAACGAGGGTTCCTAAGGCGTTGGTCGCGTTTCCCAGTGGCGACTTTTTGAGCGCCGAATACCAACTTGACCTTGGGGAAGGAAAAACACGACAATTTTGGGAAATTTATAGTTCAAGTGTATCGGAAGCGATAGCCTATGCGCTAAACAATGGCACAAAAGCTCCTTCCGCACCACCACGCGGGGCATCCCGTGAGGTGCCATCAAGAGGTGCTCAAACCAGTGGAGGAGGGGGAAGGCCAGTAATGGGAGCAATGAATGGATCCGGATCAGCTAATGTGCAAGCGGTACAATTTCCCAGTTTAACGCCTCATATAACTGCACAGGAACAGGGGAACATCAGTCTTATCATGGATGTGTTCATGGAAATGACTGTGGAGTTGGGGCGTACCAGAAAAATGATTAAGGAAATTCTTGGTATGGGTGAAGGAACGGTCATTGAGCTTGATAAACTTGCTGGTGAACCGGTGGATATTTTGGTTAATCACAAACTGATTGCCAAGGGCGAGGTTGTGGTCATTGATGAAAACTTCGGTGTGCGGGTTACGGAAATCGTTTCCCCGCAAGAACGAGTGAGAGATATGACATGATTAGTGCTAGGGAACATCTCTTTTCTAACAACTAAGCGTTGCACAGCAGTTTTAACTTGGGAGGGGAGAAACTGAAGAACTTTTATCTGGCGTATGCTATCTTTTTTATTTTTTTTACCACTATCAATGCGTCTGTCGCGTTCCCACAGGATAGCGCGCAAGACCTTGTTCCACCAGTAAGCGATAATGCTCAGGGAGTGGCAACGCGGAATCAGGAGGCTGAACGCCAGTTGCTCATTGGCGAAGAGGTGGCTGACAATGTGGTGATCGGAGAACCAGCGTCAGGGTTTGCGCTTCTACGGATCGTGCTGGTTTTGGCGCTGGCTGCCGCGGCTATCTATGGATTGGTGTTTTTCCTCAAGCGGCTTTCGCGGCCACCTCAGCAGAAAAACCCGTACCTCAAGGTATTAGCGAGGGTTCCCCTGAGCGCCGGCTCTATGGCGGCAGTAGTTTCTGTGGGAACCAGAGCCTGGCTCGTGGGGGCCGCTGAGAATAACGTGTCCATGCTGGCGGAAATCAACGATCAGGAACTGATTGACACCATGCTGCTTGACGAGTCGCAGAAAAACGCTGAAGCGGGAGCTGGTAAGCTGGCAGATTTTGGCGCGATCCTACGCCGGGCGCGCGGCGCAGATACTCAAACGAGCGTGTTCGGCGATCTTAAAGCGGAGAATGTCCGTAAGCGCCGTGAACGCTTAAAGGGGCTTTAATAAACTATGCGGCATATTCTATTTTTTCTATCCATAATGTTGTTTTTGTTAGGGTTCGCGGCGCACTCAGGTTTCGCGCAGACAGACGTGCAGACCACAACGCCATTCCCCACCATGTCCACCACTCCTTCGATGAGTATTCCCCAAGTTCAAACACCGCTTGTGCCTTTTATCGATCTCAGCGTAAGAAACCCGGAGTCAGGTCAGGAGGTGGCCTTTTCCCTGCAACTGCTCCTGCTGATAACTATTCTATCCCTTGCGCCAAGTATCATCATTCTGATGACAAGCTTCCTTCGGATTTCCATTGTCCTTGACTTCATAAAACGGGCGCTTTCACTCCAGCAAGTCCCGCCAGCTCAGGTACTCATGGGCATTTCCCTGTTCCTGACCCTCTTCATCATGTGGCCAACGTTTGAGTCCATCTACAACAACTCATTTAAGCCGCTGGCGGACGGGCAGATTTCTGTGGAAGAGGCATATCACGAGGCTGAGGGGCCTTTACGGGTCTTTATGTACCGGCAGATGCAGGGCAAGCCGGACAATATCCGGCTCTTTATGTCCATGCGCGGCTTGGATACGCCTGAAACTCTGGCCGACGTGCCAACATATGTGCTTATCCCTGCCTTTATTCTTAACGAGCTAACCGCTGCGTTCAAGATCGGGATTGTGTTATTCATTCCCTTTATCGTGATTGACATGGTAGTGGCCAGCGCGCTCATGTCAATGGGCATGATCATGCTGCCGCCGGTGATGATTTCCATGCCGTTCAAGCTGATCCTGTTTATTCTGATTGATGGCTGGGGGCTGCTGACGAATCAGCTCATCCAGTCGTTTATATAGGAGAGTAAAATGAGTATCGGGCAAATCACCACACTGTTACGAGGCGGTATCATCCAAGTTCTCTTGCTTGCCAGTCCCCTGCTCTTTTCCGCGTTAATCGTAGGTCTCGTTGTGGCGATCTTGCAGGCAACAACCTCGATTCAAGAACAGACCCTCACCTTTGTCCCCAAGATCATCGCCATTCTGACCGTGCTTGCCGTGCTAGGTGGCTGGATGTTTTCGTCGCTGGGGGATTATACCATACAGCTCTTCAAGTTGATTCCAAGCATGGCGCGGTAATCTATGGAAGAGATGCTCAATGAGGTACTACGCGCATGGCCAGCGTTCCTGCTTGTCGCGGCACGGGCGCTTGCCATGATCGAGACCGCGCCACTCATGTCCTCGGACTCGATCCCTCAGGTGGTAAAGCTGGCGCTCGCGGGCTTTGCCGCGTATAGCGCCTTCCCCACAGCCCTAGCAAGCAACTGGAACGTATCAGCGTATAACCTTACCTTTGTGTATCTCATTATCGGAGAAGGGCTGATTGGCATCATTCTTGGATTTTATCTCACCCTCATCTTCTCAGCCTTTTCCACTGCTGGTCAGTTCTTTTCCTTACAAATGGGCTTTGGCGCGTCAGAAACCTTTGACCCTTTGGCTCAGGCGGAAAACCCGCTTCTCGGTCAGTACCTCAACATTGTCGCCATGCTCGTCTTTGTGTCAGTTGGCGGCTTTCAGGAACTGTTTCTTGGCGGCTTCTGGCGCTCAATTCAGACGATTAACATTGTGGACATTGCGGCTGGCCGTGAGCATGTTATCTCCATGCTCCTCACTGGCCTGAGCGGACTCTTTCTCGACGCCATGATAATTTCCATGCCCATACTCGGTACGCTTTTTCTCACCTCGCTCACCACGGGCCTCATCTCCAAAGCTGCCCCGCAGGTAAACATACTCTCCGAAGGTTTCCCCATATCCATCACCGTGGCCTTTGTCCTGATATACACATCTCTGCCATTCATGGTTGAAGCCTTCAGTCGCGTCATTGATGCTGGCTTCAAAAACATCGAGAACCTCTACGCCTACCTCGGAGGCGCACTGTGAAAAAGCCCGCAGCCATGAGGTCTCTGAGCTGCTCACTAACACAGAGGAGCGATTCATCAATAGCACAGAGCTATTCACCAATAGTAAAAAGCTATTCATCAATAGCACAGAGCTATTCATCAATAGTAAAAAGCTATTCACCAATAGCACAGAGCTATTCATCAATAGTAAAAAGCTATTCATCAATAGCACAGAGCTATTCACCAATAGTAAAAAGCTGTTCATCAATAGCACAGAGCTGTTCATCAATAGCACAGAGCTATTCACCAATAGTAAAAAGCTGTTCATCAATAGCACAGAGCTATTCACCAATAGTAAAAAGCTATTCACCAATAGCACAGAGCTATTCACCAATAGTAAAAAGCTATTCATCAATAGCACAGAGCTATTCACCAATAGTAAAAAGCGATTCACCAATAGCACAGAGCTATTCACCAATAGTAAAAAGCTATTCATCAATAGCACAGAGCTGTTCATCAATAGTAAAAAGCGATTCATCAATAGCACAGGGAAACTGCTTCTGTACGTCTCTGGATACGGAAAAAAGCCATAGACTTACTTGGTGTTTCACGACGAAACTTCGGGTACATCCACGTCCTCCGTTGAAGATGGACTTGCAATGGTTTGCCGACCCGGAAGACGAGGGACGTACTGAGGAACCGACTGAGGAACGCATCCGTAAGGCACGCGAAGAAGAAGGACGGGTTGCCAAGAGTCAGGAACTGATCTCCGCACTGGTGCTGCTGTTGCCCGCGCTGACACTCTTGTTTCTGGCGCCATCCATGTTGCAAACCTGCGTGGAGATGCTGCGCTTCTACCTGCTCCGCGCTATGGAGCTTGATCCTACTAAAGACCCGATTGTTCCCGCTATGGCGCTTTTTTACTATGTGCGGCTGGGCTTGCCTCTTATCATCGTGGGCATGATTGCAGGCATATTCGCTAACCTCCTTCAGGTTGGTATTTTGTTTACCACAAAACCGCTCACACCCAAGTTCGACCGTATATTGCCCAAATTCGGCAAATACTTCGGACGTATCTTTTCAGCTGAAGGTATCTTTAATCTCTTAAAATCCATTGTAAAAATGGCGATAATAGGAGGAGTTGCTTTTTTTGTTATTCGCTCTAAGATAGAGTTATTGGTAAATTTGCAAACCGCTAGTTTGTGGACTGGCATAAGCACGGTGGCGTGGCTGGCGATCAAAATGCTTCTTATATCAGCCTTGTTGCTGTTGGCACTATCCATTCCTGATTACCTGTTTCAGCGCTATCAATATATGCAATCCCTTAAAATGACCAAACAGGAGGTCAAGGAAGAACGGAAGCAGTACGAGGGCGACCCACTGATTAAGAGTAGGCTTCGCGCCCGTATGCGGGAACTGTTGACTCAGAACATGGCGGTGAACGTGCCAAAGGCTGATGTCGTGATAACAAACCCGACCCACTTTGCGGTGGCACTGGAGTATGAGCAGACGCGGGGCGCTCCGCAGGTTACGGCAAAAGGCGAGGATGAGATGGCTTTTCTGATACGCCGTCTGGCAACAGATAGTGGTGTGCCTATTGTGGAAAACAAACCGTTGGCGCGGGCGCTTTACGCCGAAACTAAAGTAGGTGATCTTGTGCCGGCGAAATATTGGCAGGTTGTTGCAGAGGTGCTAGCGCGAGTGATGAAGATAAACGAAGATAGGCGAAGACGTCCGTAGGGGCGAACTACGAAACAATATCGGCGCGTACTCGAGAACGTGTCGTCTAATGTATAGGATTAACAGTATGGCTGACTTAGCAAGAGCCGGCGCCGGCTCTGATACAAAAAATTCTCCTCCGTTCAAGCTATCCAACGATGTACTCATCGCCCTAGGGGTAGTTCTTGTCATAATGATGATTGTGATTCCCTTGCCCACGATTCTGCTTGATACCCTCATGGCATTGAACCTTATGTTTTCACTGCTCATTCTGCTGATCGTACTGTATACACAGAAGGCAACTGACTTCACCCTCTTTCCAACGATCCTGCTTGTGGTTACGCTGTTCGGCTTAGCACTGAACATCTCTTCCACGCGGCTCATTTTGACGCAAGGCCCGGCCTTTGACGGTAGAATGATACGCGCCTTCTCTACATTTGTTGTTGGAGCTGGCGGACTTGAAGGCATTGTCATTGGCTTTATCATCTTTATTGTGATTATCGCAATGCAGATGGTGGTTATAACCAAGGGCGCGACGCGGGTGTCAGAGGTCGCGGCGCGATTCGCCCTTGACGCCATGCCGGGTAAGCAGATGGCGATAGAGGCTGAGTTCAACTCCGGCTCCATATCTCAGGAAGAGGCTCAGGCACGGAAACAAGACCTTCAACGCGAGGTTGATTTTTATGGGGCAATGGACGGATCAAGTAAGTTCATCTCCGGCAATGTTAAACTTGGCATCTTTGTTACTGTGGTAAACCTTTTAGGTGGCATCATCACTGGCATGGCGTTTCGAGGCGAATCGATCACTCAGGTTGCTGGTACCTACTTTGCCTTAACCATTGGCGACGGGCTTTTGTCCCAGCTGCCGGCTCTACTGGTGTCAGTTGCGATGGGTATCGTTGTTACCCGTTCTGCTGCGCCTGGTGACTTGGGAAACACGGTTTCGGAGCAGTTTACCCGCGATGCGCGGATTTACTGGATTTGTGCGGCGGTTTTGCTGGGCTTTGCCCTCTTGCCCGGATTCCCTTGGTATGTGCTGATTCCCCTATCCATACTGATTGGCTTTTACGCCTATACTATTCAGACGAGGAAGAAGAAGGCGGCGCAGTTCAACGAGATGATGAGTAAGACCGCAGGCTCCCACAAGCCCCAGGGCGGTGGCGATACTGGCGAGATGTCCCCTATCGTGCCGTTAGACCCCCTGTCTCTGGAACTTGGTTATGGGCTTATTCCCCTTGTTGATAAGGATAAGGGCGCGGAATTGCTGGAGCGCGTACAGGGCGTGAGAAAGCAATCAGCACTGGAACTGGGGCTGGTGATTCCTAAAATCCGTATTATTGATAACATTTTGCTGGAACCATCTGGTTACTGCTTCAAGATTCGTGGTGTTGAGGTTGGACGCGGCAAGATACGTATGGGCCACTATTTGTGTATCAATCCGGGAACTGTACGGGAAGAAATTACTGGTGAAAAAACCCGTGATCCAGCCTTTAACCTGCCCGCGCTGTGGGTTGGTGAGGACAAGCGCGATGAAGCCGAGCGTGCGGGCTATACGGTGGTGGATTCGCCCTCGATTATCGCCACGCACCTTACGGAAATCATCAAACGGCACGCGGCAGAGATTCTTGACCGGCAGGAAACACAGGCTATACTTGAAACCTTGAGGAAGGAGTATCCGGCGGTTGTTGATGATACGCAGAAGGTCTTGAATCTCGGTGAGATACAGAAAGTTTTGCAGAACTTGCTTAAAGAACAGGTTTCGATTCGGAACATGGTTGGCATTATGGAAGCCATTGCAGACTTTGCGCCGGTTACGCGGGACACTCGTTTCCTCACCGAGAAGGCACGGCAGGCACTGGGACGCCAGCTCTGCGACCGCTATCTCGACGAAAATCGCGTTCTGCATGTATTAACGATTGACCCGGCCCTGGAACAGAAAATTGTAGAAAGCAGGGTGGAAACCAAGAGTGGCGGTGTTATTGCGGCGCTGGACCCTGGGTCTCAGAAAGCGTGGATTAACGGAGTGGCGCGTGCGGTTACTGCGATGCAGGATCGCGGCTGGTTCCCAGTCATTCTCTGTTCTGAAGCGGCGCGTTATCTCGTCAAATCACTGACCGAGCGGGAACTGCCAGAGGTCGTAGTGCTTTCAGTGCCGGAACTGGTAACAGACATTAACCTTGAATCAGTTGGAGTCATTAAACTGTAGGGGAAAAAGGTATGGAATATTTTATTGAACAAGCGCTTACTTATACGGAATGTCTCAACAAGATTCGGCTCAAGTACGGCGAGAAGGGCGTTACCATACTTTCCCACAAGAATATCAGAATGGGAGGCGTTTTGGGCCTCTTTGCAAAAGACGGGGTTGAGATTACCGGCTATACCTCGAACAAGGTGATAAAGCCCGGGGACTTTCAACATATACCAGAGTCTGGCGCTCTGCCTGTAGCTGTTCCAAAAGAAGAGAGCGGCAGAGGCGCGCCGGATTTCGAGGAAGAGAAACGCAAGCTGCTTGAGGCGGCTAATCGCGCCAATCCTAACGTGAGCCGTTCAGACCCCACGCTCCAGAAGATTCTGATGGAGATGCAGGAACTGAAAGATCGGCTTGGTGCGCCAGTGTCGATTTCCTCTGCTGGCGAAGAGCATGAGAGTATCAGCCGTATCAGGGATATTCTCATTCACAATGATTTTTCGCCGACCTATGTCCAGCGGATACTTGAACGTATCAAGAAAGAATTTCCCCTTGATAAGCTCAATGACTTTGCGAGTGTGCAGGATACTGTGCTAGAATGGATAGGGGGAAGCATCACGCTTTTCAAGGAGGCCGAATTCCATCGTCGTCCCCGCATTATGGTCCTGGTGGGGCCTACGGGTGTGGGAAAGACCACAACCATAGCTAAACTGGCCGCGGTGTTCAGGATTGGGACATCTGCCGCAGGCAGGCCGGTTTCTGTGCGTATGATCACCATTGACGCCTATCGCATTGGCGCGAAGCAACAGCTTGAAAGCTTCGGTAACATTATGCAGATTCCAGTCTCGTTCGTAGATAACCACGAAGACTTGAGAAAGACTATAGCCCTGTATTCAGAGGAGGTGGAGCTGATTCTGGTCGATACTATAGGAAGAAGTCCGCGAGATTCGGTGAATTTGGGTAAGATGCGGCAGATACTAGACGCTTGTGGAACCGAGGCAGAAACATATCTGACGGTAAGCGCGGCGGCAAAAGTTGGCGATCTCAAGGAGATCATGCGGCAGTTCGAGCCGTTTAGTTACCAGGCAGTGATTATCACTAAACTTGATGAAACCACGCGGGTAGGGAATGTGATTAGCTCACTCTCTGAATTGAGCAAATCGATATTTTATATCACTGATGGACAGAATGTTCCCAAGAACATACAAAAAGCTACGGTGGTTCGTTTCCTTACCAATCTCGAGGGCTTTCAGGTCAATCGGGCGAAGATTGAGGAACGATTCCCCAATGATGAATCCGAACAACTATGGAGGAAATGATGGGCGACCAGGCTGAAGAATTACGAAAACTTATGAGTGAAAGTAGCGCTCAGGAAACACAGCGCTTGATAACACCGGTTGATACGCAGACCAAAAAGACCCGCATCATCACTGTTACCAGTGGGAAAGGCGGGGTGGGAAAAACTAATATGTCTGTGAACATGGCTATTGCCTATGCCCGCATAGGGAAAAAGGTCGTGGTTATGGACGCGGACCTGGGACTTGCCAACGTTAATGTTATGTTGAATATCATTCCGCGTTTTACCCTGTTTCATGTGATGCGTAGGCAAAAGACTATGAAAGAGATCATGGAAAAGACTGAGTATGGCATCTCAATCGTAGCTGGTGCGAGTGGACTTGCAAAGATTGCTAACTTGGATGAAGAGGAGCGGAAGAATTTTATCCATGAACTTGAGTCCTTAACTGATGCGGATGTTATCATCATTGACACAAGCGCGGGGGTGAACAGCAATGTTATTGATTTCGTGGCTGCTGCTGAGGACGCAGTGATCATCACAACGCCGGAGCCAACGGCCATCACTGACGCGTATGGGCTTATAAAAATAATCGCCACTGAATACGAAAATCTCAGCATAGGACTCAAGCTTGTGGTTAACCGCGTCAAGAGTGCAGCTGAGGCGAAGAAGGTTGCTGACCGTATGACCAATATTGCAGGGCAGTTTCTTAATCTCAAGGTGGATTACTTAGGTTATATATACGATGATCCGGTGGTATCTCAGGGTGTTCTACGGCAGAAACCGTTTCTGGTTATTGATCCGCGTGCGCGTGCTTCGTTCTGTGTTGAACATATTGTGGATCGTCTGGAAAAGACTGAGGTGCGGGAAACTGGTGGTTTCACTGCAATGATTCGGCGCTTGTTTGGACGCGCCTAAACAGAGGAGTGTAATGTATGCCTTTTAACAGCAAAGTAAGCGCAGGTATTGCTATTGGCGCGTTTGTTCTTTCGTTTCTTATAGGGCTTGTGAGCGGCGGCAGTATCCTCATGGTACTTTTACGTGCTGGTATTCTGGGGGCGGGTTTTTTTGTCATGGCAACGTGCGCTCAGTTTCTTCTCCATCAGTTTCTGCCGGAACTGACCGATGAATTCGTCGTGCCTACAGACGTGGCGCCCGGTTCAAGGCTTGACATATCCGTAGACGATACCAGCAGCAACGACGACCTCACGGCGCTACTTGCGAGCGCGGGTGTGGATACTGGGCAAAGCAACAGCGCTGACAGCAAAACTACAGGCAAGCCTGCTCTGGATCAAGGTGAAGCGCTTAGGTATAATGATAACTTAGAGCGTAAAGATCATTCCGATAGTGTGCTTAATTTGGCTGCTTTGAATGATGAACAAGATAAAAAGCTGGAACCTGATCACCCAGCTTTTAACAAGAAGTATGGCGAAGTCAATCCGGGGAAGAATTACAACCCCAAAGATCTAGCATCCGCCATAACTACTATGTTAAAACAATAGAAAACACAAATGACAGAAGAAGAACGCTGGCTGGAGTATTGCCAGACCAAAAACCTCCAAATACGGGAAGATTTTATAAAACAGTATGCTCCTCTGGTAAAATATGTAGCAGGCAAAGTCGCTATTGGTATGCCGCACACGGTTGAGTTTGATGACCTTGTGGGCTATGGCAACTTCGGGCTTCTTGATGCCATTGACAAGTTTGACCCTCACAAGGGCGTCAAGTTCAAAACCTATGCTGTAACCCGTATCCGCGGCGCAATCTTTGATGAACTGCGCTCCATTGACTGGGTTCCACGCTCGGTGCGTCAGAAGATGCGGGAGATTGAGGAAGCAGTTGGGTCTCTTGAAGCCCAGCTTGGCCGAGCTGCCTCGGATAAGGAAATCGCGGCGTCGCTGAACATGAGCGAGGCTGATTACCTCAAAACCGTGATGAAGTTTTCCAGCACTTCGATACTTTCGCTCAACGATGTGTGGTTCTCCAAAGATGAAAACGATAGGGTTTCCATTGTTGATAGCATTGAGGCGCCGGCAAGCCTTAATCCTGATGTCATTGTAGAAAAAGAGGAAATCAAGCGTGTCGTTATCGAGCAGATTAACGAGCTTCCTGATAAGGAAAAAAAGATTCTTATTCTGTATTACTATGAGGATCTGACCCTGAAAGAGATTGGTCAAGTGCTGGATGTTACCGAGTCGCGGGTGTCCCAACTTCATACTAAGGCGATTATGCGGCTCAGGTCAAAACTTACGAACATTCGTAAAGGGATTATGTGATGGTAAAATTTCCTGAACTCCAGAAAATTATGAAGCGGCAGCTTGAGGCTGATCGGATGATACGCGCAGTTGAAACTTCGGGCGCTACACTTGACGAGGCGCTGAACGAGGCGGCTACTCTGCTTAACCTATCGGTGGGTCATCTCGAATGTGAAATCATTGAGCAAGGGTTCCCTGGGTTTCTAGGAGCTGCTAAGAAAAAATGGGAGATTCGCGCCTATAAGCGGCCTACCGACGAAAAACAGACAACAGCGCGGGCAATGGATGATAGTCTAACTCAAACGGTTACGGCGCAGGTAGTGGACAAAGACGGCGAATTCTTCGTGCATCTCTTTGATGATGGGGTAAAGCTCAAGG
Organism: Treponema sp.; assembly: GCA_031267685.1. Classification (GTDB taxonomy): domain Bacteria; phylum Spirochaetota; class Spirochaetia; order Treponematales; family Breznakiellaceae; genus JAIRMT01. Next base: position 38,706 of record JAIRYV010000068.1, on the reverse strand, counting down.
TTATACCGCCATCCGGCACCGGGAAACCGGTTAGCCTTGATCAGGTCAAGCATGTTCTTAAAACGCGGAATGTTTCCGAGATTTTTGAGGATACTCTGGCGCTTACGGTTCAGGAAGTCCAGGGCGTTTATGTGCATATCGGTAAGTTCGAGCGTAGGATGACGAATGACAGCATGGTGCAGGTAAGCATCACGGATCAGGACATGAAGGCGTTCATTATCGTGAACCCTCCGGGGCCAGCTGGCTGTGATCCTTCGTTTAACACCATCATGGCCGTACTCAAGGCCAGCCGAGTGGTTTTTGGTTTTGACGAACAGGCTATCAATAACTTTGTGGATCGACCAAGCTACAAAACGCCGGTTCTTGTGGCTGAAGGACGCAAACCGGTGAATGGCGGCGACGCTTATATCCAGTACAACTTTGAGGTTGATACCAGTAAGACCCAGATTGAAGAAAAGAGCGACGGTTCTGTTGACTTCAAAGACAAAGGCACGGTGCAAAACGTAGTGAAGGGCCAGCCTCTGGCAAAGAAAATTCCCGCTGAACAGGGAGTTGAAGGAAAAACCGTGCTAGGCACATACCTTCCCGCGAATAATGGCAAGGATAGTGAATTACAGCTTGGAGCCAATGTACATCTAGATGAGGATCGCGAGACTATCCTTGCTGATATCAATGGTCAGGTTCTTATAGTAAACGGTAAGATCAGCGTTGAGCCGATTCTGAACATTCAGGGAAATGTAGACATCAAAACCGGTAACATCATCTTCTTAGGTACGGTCATAGTTAACGGCAGTGTGGAAGATGGGTTTATCGTGAAGGCTGAAGGTAATATAGAAGTCAAAGGCACGATTGGAAAGGCTGAGGTTGAGGCGGAAGGAGATATCAGGGCATACAAGGGCATAACAGGCCGGAATGGGGGGATGATAAAAGCTGGCAAAAGGGTCTATGCAAGTTTTGTGGAAAACGCAACAGTTGACGCGGGAGATTCGGTGATTGTTTCGGACGGGATCATCAATTCTCAGGTGGTTGCGTATCGACGTATTCTCTGCCATGGCAAACGCGCCAGTATCGTGGGAGGGCATCTCAAAGCCACTGAGGAAATTAGCGCCAAAACGATTGGGAGCGCCGTCAGCGGTACAGAAACAATCTGTGAGGCTGGCTTTGATCCCAAACTCAAGACTGAGCTTGATGAGCTTCTTGCGAAAAAGATAGCATTAGATAAAACGTTTAATGAGGTCAAGCTTAACCTAGAGACTCTGGCAAAGCTCAAAAAACTAATGGATGAGCTTCCCGAAGACAAGAATGCCGCGATGATAGATCTGCTCACCCAGCGGAAACTGCTCACAGATGAAGGTAAGCTACTCACAGACGCAATTACGCAAAAGCAGATGGAGATGAACGAAGCTGCTGGTCAGGCGCGTATTTCCGCCTCAGAACGGGTTCTGCCAGGGGTGAAGATCATACTGCGGGACAGGGTGGAAAAAATCCAGAAGGAATATAAGAAAGTTACTTTTGTTCTTGAGGATGATATTATTCGTCCTCAGCGTTACGAAGAGAACAAGGTTGCTCTCGCTGAAGCTGAAGCAGCTGGTTTCTCATTAGGATTAGGAGAATAACGTGGCTATACAACCGATTGATCTGCAAACCCTCTTTACCCAGCTTGACAAGGTGGGTAAGGAACAGGCAGCACAGAAAGAGGGCGTGGCGATCCAGCAGGCTTTGCAGGGCGCTCAGACTCAGAAAAAAGCTGAGGAACATATCCAATCGGTGAACGAGGCTCAGAACATGGGCGAAGGTGCTGAACGGGTCAAAGACCGGAACAGCCGCAAGCACCAAGGCGACTCATCTGGCAAGCGCAGCCATGCTGAAACCTCAGACGAAGAAGCGCCGGATGCCGAAGTTATCCGCGATCCCTCGCTGGGAACCCATATTGATGTGAGCGGCTGATGTATATAGCTATCGTGCTTTCATCAGCAAGCCTGCTCTCCTGTATATGCTTCTTTCTGTATTGCCGGCATTACATCAAAAGCAGAACAGGTGAACATCTGCTTGCCGAGTATCGTGAGGAAGTACAAAAGCTTATTGCCGAGCTTGACGCGGCTACAGACCGGGACGAGCGTCTAGTAACAGAACGTATCACAAGCCTCAAGGCGCTTATGGAAAAAGTTGACAAGCGTTTACGGGTTCTCATCGGAGAAGAGGAACGTCGGCGGGTTCACGCTGAAACATACGCCGAGCTTGGCAGGCGTCGCCCTGTTTCTCCCAGCACCACGCTTATTGCCGAAACGCCGCCGCAGCCACCGGCAGACACCACGCTGACTATGCCGCCGCCGCCCCGCATTACGGTTGCAGAACAGCAAATCGAGCCCGCCCCGCTTCCTGTCGCAGAACGGGTGGCTCAACTGTCCAAAGCAGGCCTTTCTGCTGACCTTATTGCCGCCAGTCTCAAAGTAAGCATCGCAGAAGTTGAACTTGTCATGGCGTTTGTTGGACAGTAACCCAATCTAAAGACCAGATTTTATGCCCCGCCCTGAGACGGGGCTGCTTGATTAAAGCTGGAAGCGAGTGCCGAGGCTTACGCCCCAGTTTTGGTCGGTAAAGTTGAACATACCAGTAAGATCGATCCTAATCACAGCTATATTGAACGAAAGACCGCCAAAGGCGCGGACACTCACCACACCTCTCTTCTCAATGATTGACTCAAAGCCGTCTGTACCCACGTCAATGTCAAGTCCGGCATCTGCGAGTTCCTTCTCCAACGAATCCGCGTTAACATCATTACTATTGTACTTCATCTTCGTTGTTACACCATAGCCAGCTTTTGACTTCGCGCTGCTCACGCCTACGCCGATATATGGCGTTATGATGAGCAGGCTTTTGGAAGCCTGTAGCGTGAAGTCGAGCGCAGTGGTTTCCCACGAAAGACCAAGCTTCGGTTGAGAAAGCTCTAACGTGTTATTTTGGCCGAAGCTAAAGCTCATGTTCTGTCCAATAGCAATGTCGCCGATACCGCCTGAGAGGTAGTTCACGCCGAACCCAACCGAGATATTCGGCAGAACCAGAAGCAAGGGATTGCCGCTCAACAAGAGTTCCAGCGGCGCAATACGCAGTGAAGCGCCCAACAGCGTATAACTGAGCTTCACATCGCCCAAAGGCAAAGAGTTCTCCGGTAAGATACCGAATTTGAATCCTAGATCAAAAGGCAAGAATATCCCGCCAACCCGCGCCTCAGCTGCGTAAGCTGGCAGAGGCATAAACGGGAGATCACCGAGAGAGCCGAGAGCACCGGCGTCAAACACATCGAGTACTTTCTTGAATGCGTCCATCTTCATTGAGGTCATTCCTGCTGATACGCCTATACCAAAATGCGGCGGCAGACTGGGGAAAACCTTACCAATGTAGGCGTCTGACCAGTTCAAGCCAATGGCCGCGTTAAACGGCAGAGACTTCACAAGACTAGCCGAGAATTCCTTCACCCCGTCTTGCAGATCACTCAGAGGTTTTGATGTTTGTGAAAACACTGAAGACACGAACAGTCCCATACCCAACATAAACGCAAAAATTTTGTTTATCTTCATAATAGCTCCTTGTCTTTTAATATACAGAATAAACTTCTTATTTTCCATTGCAAATGCCGACAACAGTAACTCAACGTTTAGCGTGGGCTTTGAGTGTCAGACATCCAACAGTGCCAGACACACAGAAGCATTTAAACGCCAAGTCTAAGGCAGTGCGAGGGTTTCCAGTATGCGCCCTATAGCACGCCCGGCTTTCCCCCGATGGCTGATACGGTTCTTCTCAACATCAGAAACCTCGGCCACAGTACAGGACATGCTCGGCAGATACAGAATAGGGTCATAGCCAAAGCCACCCGCGCCAGAGGCTGTCCAGCTAAGTTCCCCCTCCAGCGTTTCCTGAACAATAAAAAAGCGATCCTCACTCAGCATCAGCGCCATGGCACAGACAAAACGAGCGGCACGCCACGGATTCTCCCCAAGCTCCTTCAATAACAAAGCGTTCCGTTCCTCGCTGCTGAGGTTTACGCCATTTTCGCTTCCGTAACGGGCTGAATGGACGCCAGGGCGTCCATTCAAGGCATCTACGCACAAGCCAGAATCGTCGGCAATGACTGGCGCGTGTACAAAACGATAGAGAGCCTTCGCTTTAATGAGAACATTGTCGATAAAGCTTGCGCCGTTTTCCTCAGGGGCAAAGATAATGCCAGCCTCAGAGGGAATTATAACGCTATGGCCATGAAGAATAGCGGCAAGCTCCTGCTGTTTGTGGGGGTTACCCGTGGCAAACCAAACGGTCATAAACTTATGTTAAGCAAAAACGCGCGAAAAGACAAGTAGTCGCCACACAATGATGTCTGGCACTCAAGTCGCCACACAATGATATCTGGCACTCAAACCACACCTACTCCACGTGCCTCGGCGGTCATCTGCGTCAGAACCACGAGAACCAAGCGTCTTACGAAGCATCTTCAGGAAAACAGTGCGGCTAATCTCTACCGCGCCCAGACTCGCAAGATAGTCTGTGTAGGCTTGACAGTCAATGAAGGCAACCTCATCGGCAAAGAGAAGAGGGGCAAGCGTCAAAAACGCCGCTTTCGAGGCATTTGTTACCTTTGAAAACATTGATTCCCCGAAAAAAACATTCCCCAGTCTGACCCCATAACAGCCACCGACAAGTTCCCCGCCAACATAACTCTCCGCCGAATGCGCCCAACCCAGACGGTACAACTCCGTGTAGGCGGTAATCATATCGCCAGTGATCCATGTGCCAGCCTGATCAGGACGATACATGGTAGCACAGTTCTCAATCACCCCGACAAAGTCATGGTCAAACAGAATCGTAAAGATTTTTTTCCTAAGCACTTTTTTCATGGACGTGGAGATGTGGAGGTTTTCAGGAAACAAAAGAAAACGGGGATCAGGCGATTGCCAGAGTACCGGGTCTTCCTCGCCATACCACGGAAAAATGCCCTGCTTATACGCGGAGAGTAACATACCAGGTGAAAGATTCCCGCCTACCGCAACAATGTTCCCATACGACTTTACCGGCGGAGGAAACAAAAAATACTCCTGTTCCGTAAGATAAGGAAAAGCAGGATCAGGACCTGGACGAAAGGCCATGTTACGCCAATTCCTTATTGCTAACAAAACTGAGCAATCGCATATCAGTCATAGATTTTAACACAACTCCTCATAAGCCCATTGAATAGACTAAACATAAAAGCTACCTTATCGCTACATACATCTGATCCAAGCATAGGTACTGTTTCCTCAAGTCTTAAACTGTGATATATCACCCAAGAGTTTGTCAACACTCTCCCTTGTTTCCTGAATGATCGTGTTGAGCATGGTAATATTGGCACTGACATCCCTGGCACTGCTCTCAACCTTGTCTATTTTAGTGTTCATTGTGCTAGCGCCCATGCTGACACGGTTCATATTAGAGAGGATTTTCGCGCTTGCATTCATCATTTCGTTGGAACTATCTTTAACCTTAGTAGTTATGACGTTGATATCTCGTATCACGTCGAGAATCTGCTTGCAGCCAACGGTCTGCTCGCTCATAGCGTTTTTAATGGCCGATTCCTTAGTACGCACAGTGTCAATCAGCGATACAATCAGGCTAAAGCGTTCCTGCGAATCATTGGACAGGCCGCTTGCAATGCTGATCTGATTCTTGAGCGTCGTAAGCACTGATTTGATAGACTTGCTCTGGTTCGCGGAGTTTTCCGCCAGTTTGCGGATTTCATCAGCCACTACCGCAAAGCCCCTGCCTACATCACCCGCATGCGCCGCCTCAATCGCCGCATTCATCGCAAGCAGGTTGGTCTGAGATGCCATGCGCTCAATCATGGCGCTTGCTTCAATAATGCCGTCAGAACCCTGCTCCAGCGCCTTCATAATGTCGCTCATCTTCTGAATAGTCTCTCTGCCAGATTCTGAAGCTACTAACAGATCATCCATGGACGCAGTGTTCTTCTGGAGTATCTCTACCACGCTCTTAATGTTCATCGCCATCTCCTCAGTGGCTGTGGAAGAAAGCCCCATAGACTGAGATTGCTGTTCAATCGCGGTATTGAGATGCTCAGTATTCGACTTAATCTGGGTAATCATAGCGTGGGTCTCGGTAACAGACTCAGTCTGATCAACCGTCGTCTCTTTGATTTCCACGATGTTACCTGAGATATGTTGTACAGACCCTGCCACACTCTCCATGCTCTTTGCCAGTTCATCCGCAATCTCCTGAATACGGGACGCGGTTTCTCCCGTCTTCGATAGCAGACCCGCAAGAGCGTTGATGGAAGCGTTAAACTTTTCCACCATGTCTCCAATCTCATCTTTTGAGGAAACATCAAGCCGTTTCGTGAGATCACCATCGGATATGTCCGCAAGAATCGGCTGAATCTTCTTCAAAGGCTTGACCACTGAACCACCAATGATTATGGCTACCACCAGTCCAATAGCAAGAAAACCGACAACAAAGATAATAGTAAAAAACACAAGGGTATTCAGATGTTCCATAAGTACGGACGATTCAATGGCAATAATGACCGACCAGCCCATGTCAGGCACTGATGCAGCAACAGCGTTTAAGTGCTTACCCTCAAACGTATACTCCCCCACAGTCTGCTTCTCCGTCAGCACTTGACTTATGAAACGCCCCAGAGACGCAACAGATGAGTCGGTTTTGGCAGCTTCTATCGGATTAAACTGATTGAATACAAAGTCTATGTTCTCATGCGAAATGAACGTTCCCTGTTCGTTGACCATGTGGATATAGCCGGTTCGTCCAATATTGTTGAACAGGTCGTTGAATATCGAGCCTGCCTGTCGCGCAATAAGCACTTGCTTCACGGTTCTATCGGTATCGCTTGTCGTGATAGGTGTGGCAAGCATAACTACGGGCTTCCCGATGACGCGACTGATCAGCACATCCGAGACAGCCTGCCTGCCAGCAAAAGCGCTCTGTATATAGTCCCGATCTCCAAGGTTTGAGCTGGTGAATTCCTTGATGTAATGAGCCATGCCGTCCATATCCACAATCGCCATATCTAAGAAGTCTCGATTGTCAACTTCAAATAACAAGGAGGACTGTTGGGACGACCAGTCCAAACTTCTTACTCGGGCGCGGTCTGCCAAACTCTGCAATATGTTGAGTTCTGCAGTTATGCTCATTTTCACCATTATCGCTGCGGTCTTCGCGTCATTGATCATCGAGTCATAAGCAGTGCTGCGTATCGCGTTATTAGCGATGCTGTACGAGATAAAACTTATACAAACGGTAATCACAAACACCAGTACAGTAATAAGGAGTGGTAACTTGTTTGCCAACTTCATAGTAAATACCATACTATCACTATCAACTAGCACTGTCAACAAAAATTATAAGGATAACGGAACTTGTTTACTTTCCCGCCACAGAAAACGCGGCATGGGTGGCGGCTCATGACGAAAAACGTCTGGTTACTATCGCAACCAGAGAGTCATCTTATTACAGGTTGCCCAGCCATTGGCGCAGTGAACTAAACTGAGTTGCAGTTTTGTAGTACACTACGAAGGTCTTGGAGTATACTACGAGGGCAAGGATGTTTCCCTTTTTCGCCTTCCCTCACTTCGCGCTCTCTTATTGAACCCTTCCCTTTAGCCTGAACAAGGTACTAGGAAAACATAGGTTTATCAAGTTGATACAGTTTCTCGGTAAATTCCTTCGGTATAACAATACTCAATAACAATACTCAAACATAAGCAGAATGGCGTGTAACGGCTCTACACATGTCTGTAAAAGCTTTACACATATGTGTAAAGGCTCTATACATATGTGTAAAGGAGCTACACATGTCTGTAAAGGCGCTATACATATGTGTAAGAACGCGTCGCTTCAAGAGTTTGCCGTCAAGAGGGAGTTTTGCTGAAAGGTGGACTTGGAGATATACGGCCAAAAGATGAGCGCATGTAATGAAACGCTGACTTGTCGGCAACAAAGTTGCTGCACTTAGTAAGCAAAACATTCACCAGCGGTCTTGACAAACTGCTTAGGAATCGGGAATACTTGACCGATAAGGAGTTTATCATGTCATTGTTCATTACGTTTGGCGTTTCAGTGCTTGTTTCAATCATCGGCGTTGCGCTCATCGCTAAGTTCTTTTTCCCCAATACGCTTATTGGTTCTTTGTTCCTTCCCCTACTGGTATATATCGAGATAAGTATAGGTCTTGGTCTGCTTGTGGGTATATATGGAAGCGCTCTCTGGTTCCTGTGGGTGATTCCGCTTGATTTGATTCTGGGCGCGGTGTTTATTCAGTTGTTAATCAGAAAAATTTCCCGCCCCTTACAGGAAGTTAATGAAATGATCAGCCAGCTTGCCGAAGGTAAAGGTAATCTGCTCATCAGATTGAACGATGATCAACAGAATGAAATAGGCTTTCTGGGAAAAGCGCTGAACGCCTTTATTGAATATCTGAGTAAGCTGATTGGTCAAATACGGGAAGGTTCTGGGCATACGGAAACAAATACAGAAGCCCTGCATAAAATGGTTGAGAAGGTACAATCAAGAATGTCGGAAATTTCTGAAGCAACCAGCGCGATTAAAGAAACGATTCTTATACAGAGTGAGACTACGGTTCATGCTTCGTCGGAACTGGATACGATTGCTCATACCTTAAAAGCTCAGAATGATATAATCAATCAGCAGGCGGATCATATTACTGAAAGTTCTTCTACGATAGAAGAGCTGATGAAAGATATTCAGCAGGTTGTCGCGTATCTGAAGACGAGCGCTGTTGAATGTGATAATCTCAATAGTCATGTTGAAACAGGCCGCACTGATCTCAAGACTCTTAAAGAAAACGTTGAGCTATTACATAGCCAGTCAAATACGGTATTTGAGGCGAATAAGGTAATCAATGTTATTGCCAGTCAGACCAATCTGCTTGCTATGAACGCCGCGATTGAAGCGGCACACGCGGGCGCGGCTGGGAGCGGCTTCGCGGTTGTTGCAGAGGAGATACGCAAGCTCGCAGAGAGTTCAAGTCAACAATCGAAAATCATTAACGGCAGTATGCAGCAGCTTAAAGAATCAATTGAGCTTGCGGTTAAAACAACTGAGAGTACGCATGCTTCTGTTGATCGCATTTTTGGTTCAATCCAAACTGTAACAGGTAATGAGCGAGAGATATTGCGCATGGTTAATCAGGAGTCGAGTCATACTGGAAAAATTCTTGATGACCTTACCCAGCTCAAAGAGGTTACGCACACTATTGCTGATGGCGCGGTGCAGGTTTTAGCCAAGAGTGATTTGATTGATAAGGAAATGAAAAAGCTAGGTTCAATCACTGGTGATGTGAAGCGGTCTTCTATAACGATTTCTTCGCAAACGCAGGAAACAGATGCGTTAGTGGACCAGTCGCTTCAGATGTTGAATCTAAACCTTGCCAGTGCCGCGGAGGTTAAAGACATGGTTTCGATATTCAAGCTGCCTAAGCAAACCGCTGCTGAAATGACTGCTCTGAAAAAGGGAACGATAAAAGGAAGCGTAGTTCTCTCCTGGGTTGAGCAGATAAAAGAAAAGTACGGAGAGAATAAGTGGAGTGAGATTCTGAAATTATCGGGTCTGCCGGAAACCCATCAGTTTATGCACAATTCTGATATTCCAGATGAGCAGGCCATTAAGATATTGGATAGTATTGGCACGGTTCTTAAACTAAACCGGCAGCAGGCAGCTGATCTTGTGGGGGAATACTGGATAAGCGTTTACGCGCCTAAGATTTACAAGGCGTATTATCGCCAGTACAAAACCGCGAGAGATTTTATACTAGGGCTGGACGCGATACACGAGCAAGTAATGAAAAATATACCCAATGCGCATCCGCCGCGCTTTGATGTAGAAACGGTTAATGATCATACTCTTATTGTTCATTATAAATCGCATCGGAAGAAGATGTTTAGTCCCTACTTTTTTGGTGCGCTCAAAGGCATAGGCGTTTACTATCATACGCCTATAGGGATTAAGAAAATCTCTGATGATACAGTGGAGTTACAATTTAAACAATCATGAGTGATACAAAAATGATAAGTGCGGAAGAGCTTGCCGCGTGCATCGATCATACCTTACTTAAAGCTCAAGCCACACGTGCTGATCTTGAAAAGCTCTGTGCTGAAGCAGTGCAGTATGGTTTTGCCTCGATAGCGATAAACCCTGCGCAGGTTGCTTTTTGCCTCAAACAGCTTGAGGGGAGTGGTGTGCGCCTGAGCGCGTGTGTGGGTTTTCCTCTGGGGCAGAACATCAAAGACCTGAAGTTCCTTGAAGCCATGAACGCGATAGAGGAAGGGGCGAATGAGATTGACTATGTGATAAATCTCACTGAACTCAAGGCCAAAAACCTTCGCTACATTGAAGATGAGATGAATAGCATTGTACTGCTTTGTCGCGTGAATCATGTGCTTTCAAAAGTGATCTTTGAGAATTGCTACCTCAGCGACGAGGAAAAGGGGGAACTCTGCCGCATTGCGCTTGCGGTTCGTCCGGACTTTATCAAGACCTCAACAGGCTTTGGTACTGGCGGTGCGACCCTTGAGGATGTGCGGCTTATGAAGGATATAGTTGGCGACAAAATTAAGATAAAAGCTGCTGGTGGTATTCGCGATCTCAAAACCGCCCTTGCTATGCTTGATTGTGGTGCGGAACGTCTTGGGTCTTCAGTCGGTGTTGCTATCATTGAGGAATTAAAGGGGCCTGTATCTTAAAGCACTGAATGTTTTTGAGTGAGGTCAGGAGACGAATTGTATGGAAGCGTTATGTATCAATGCGAAGGAACTTCTTTCCACATGGAAGAGAGATCGCTATGTATTCGGGCGCGGAGTGTTGGGTGAACTTGGCTCACTTGCTGCGAAGTTTAGTAAAAGCGCCCTTGTGGTCTGCAGCGCGACGTATACGGTGCCAGTTTCTGCGGTGCTTGAGAAAGCTGGCGTATCCCTTGCGGGTGATCATGTAGTGCGTGGTGCCAGTCCCAACACCCCGCGTGAGGATGTGTATCGTATTGCCACGTATATACTTCAGTATCAGCCTGATGTGATCATAGCGGTGGGCGGTGGCTCGACGATAGACGCCTGTAAAGCGGCCAACTTTCTTGCAACTCTGGGTAAAGATGTTACACCTGAGCTTGATCACTACTTTGGAACTGGTGTAGTGAGCGTGGAACTTCAGAAGACCGGGAAAAAGCTCTACCCACTCATCGCGGTACAAACCTCAGCAAGTTCTGGCACTCATCTTACTAAGTATGCCAATGTTACCGACCCGGTGCGTGGTCAAAAGAAGCTGGTGGTTGATGAGGCGCTTACGCCGCAGTATGCGCTTTTTGACTATGACCTTACCGGCTCCATGCCTCGGAGCGTTACGATAGACGGTGTCTTAGACGTTATTGCTCATTGCACTGAAGTGTTCAGCGGTATTTCCTCTGAACAGTATGATCTTGTGGCTGAAATTACGGAGACAGCAATGGAACTGACGATTCAGTATGCCCCTAAGGTGATTGCCAATCCTAGTGACATGGAAGCGCGGGAAGCGCTTGGCATGGCCACTGATCTGGGTGGCTATGCGATCATGCTCGGTAGTACAAACGGGGCGCATCTCACGAGTTTTTCGCTGGTAGACCTCACTGGGCACGGAAGCGCTTGCGGCATAATGAATCCCTACTACATGGTTTTCTTTGCCCCGAAGATTGAACGGCAGGTTCGACTACTTGGATCGGTCTTCAAGAAGCATGGCTACATAATAGAAGAGAACCCAGACGCGCTTTTTGGCAAAGACCTAGGGTTGGCGGTGGCAAAAGCGCTGATTGCCTTTAGCACGTCCATTGGTGCGCCCACCACGCTGAAAGACCTTCCCGGTTTCAACGACACGTATATTGATAAGGCGCTTGAGGCGGCTAAAGACCCACAGCTTGAAATGAAACTGAAGAACATGCCTGTGCCGTTCAGCTCTGCTCTGGTGGATGAGTACATGGGGCCGATACTTCGCGCTGCGGCGAGTGGGGATTTCTCTCTCATCAAGACCGTGTTCCCCAGTGTTAGTATAGAACATTGAGTGGCGGTACAAAGCGATTAGTATTAGCAACTGTTGGGCGCTTGCTATCCGCTGAAGAGCAGCCAGTACAGGATATAGTAGACTGGAGCGGCGAAACAGAGGGAATCAATACTGTCCAGCACTCCGCCGCGTCCTGGTATCAAGGAGCCAGAGTCTTTGACGCCGACGCTTCGTTTCATTGCTGATTCAGCAAGGTCGCCAAGGCAGGCTGCCAGACCAACGGCCAACCCCAGAATCAAGCCGGCTAGTGGCGCGGGCAGGATCTTTGCGGTGAACGCGGTTGGAATATGGAAGACAGCTATCATACCCAGTACCATAGAAAATACAAGCCCACCGATGAAGCCAGCCACACTCTTGTTTGGACTGACCCTGATGATGCCGCGATTGTTCTTGCCAAACAGCATACCTATAGCCCAAGCTGCTGAATCGTTGCTTATAGGGATAAGCAGGAAGATGAGGATCACCATGTTTGCGTGGGGCCAGCTTGCCATGCTGACGATCCATGCAATAAAAAAGCCCGGGTAGAGAAGCGTGGCAAAACCCACTGATATGGAGCCAAGCGCGTCTTTAAGCCTGTCTTCTGGCGAGAAGATTCTGGATATAAGGAGCCAAGCTGCGCTGATTGCCATAAAGATCGGCGTGATGCGGTAGTCAACGCCAAAGCTGACGCTTAGGGTCATGGCAAGTGGGCAAGCTGCGCCGAGAAGCATGACTTCGGGCTTGGAAAGCGAGAAGCTGGTTTTCTGTTTTAGGAACGTTGCGAATTCACTGGCACCAAGCGCGCTCAGGATTATAGCCGCGCAGTTGGTGGCAAGATGCTGTTGCTGAGGCAAGAGTAGCACAATGCAGAGGGCAACGGGAAGCCCGATAAAAAAGATGAGGAAGCGTTCCATGATTTTAGGGACTTGCATAGTAACTCCACTTAAAGCCGGCCTGACGGCTGTTTTACCCCGCCAAAGCGCCGGTCGCGCTGTTGGTATGCCGCGATTGCAAGGTCAAGGTCGGCTTCGGTCCAGTCAGGCCAGAGTTTGTCGGAGAAGTAGTATTCGCTGTATGCGCTCTGCCATACAAGAAAGTTGCTGCTCCGCAAGTCCCCGCCGGTTCTGATGATGAGGTCGGGATCAGGCACATCGGGGTTATCCAGATGGTCTCGAATACTTTGCTCGGTGATAGCGGCGTTTGTTTGCGCTGCGTTGGGATGTATTGCAATTGTTTGCGCAAGCCGCTGAACCGCACGCGTGATTTCGTCCCTGCCACCGTAGTTAAGTGCGAGTATCACCTGTAAACCGTCAAAGTGCTTTGTTTCCTCGCACACGTCGTGCAGGTCTTGCGCCACATCTGGCGGCAGACCTGCGCTGTCTCCGGCGTGGCGGGTGCGGATATGGTTTTCACGGTAAAAGTTGAGTTCCCGCTTGAGGTGTTGCTTCACCAATCCCATGATAAACCCCACTTCAGAGGCGCTTCGCTTCCAGTTCTCGGTTGAAAAGACATAGAGCGTGAGGTACTGCACTCCCCGATTACTGGCTGCTTTGACAATTTTTTTGGCAATTGTCAACCCTTCAAGATGGCCCTGGGTGCGCGGTCGATTTTTTGCGATAGCCCAGCGGCCATTCCCATCCATGATGATCGCGATGTGGGTGGGTGGATGTTTATCATCGGCTTGAGACTCAGGCATCAGACTTCCATTATTTCTTTGTCTTTTTCTTCCAGAGCCTGATCGACTTTCTTGATATAGGTGTCGGTGAGCTTTTGCAGCTCGTCTCCAGTTTTTTTCTCTTCATCTTCTGAGAGACTGGCGTCTTTGAGGAGCTTTTTCAGTTCATCATTACCGTCGCGGCGTATATTTCGTATGGCCACGCGGCTCTGCTCCGCGTGCGTTCTGGCTTGCTTGGCGATTTCCCTCCGCCGCTCTTCAGTGAGCGGTGGGATAGCAATACGAATCACCTTGCCGTCGTTGCTCGGGTTAAGCGACAGCTCTGATGAGCGAATCGCCCGCTCGATTTCGTTGATAAGCGCCTTATCCCAGGGGCTGATAACCACGAGACGGGCTTCTGGAATTGTGATGTTCGCCACTTCCCGTAGCGGGGACTTGACGCCATAGCTGTCAACCCGAATCTTGTCAAAGAGAGCTGCCGACACCCTGCCAGTACGTAGGGAGGCAAAACTGTCTTGCAGACTCACAAGGGTTTTCTTCATCTTTTCTTCGGACTTTTGAATAACATTTCCCATAATAAAATCCTTTTTAACGTGGGTACGATAACCGTAAGGGAGAAAGAGTATTTACCCTTACGGTAAACGATTTACTGTCCTACCTTGAAGTACACATAGTCGCTTATGGTCAGTGTCGCGCCAAGTTCTTTACCGCAGTTGGCAAGTACCTGAGCAACTGAGAGTTTTTCATCCTTAACATAACCTTGATCCAGCAGACAGAGGCTCTTGAGATACTTCGAGAGCTTGCCCTTGAGGATGTTGTCGAGGGCTGCTGCTGGTTTCCCCTTGAGGGTTTCGTCAGCTTCCATCTGCTTACGGAAAATTTCTTCCTGCTCGGTAACAAAGGCCGCGTCGAGCTGCTTCCGGTCAATAACGAGCGGGTTTGCCCATGCAATGTGCATGGCAAGCCCGTGCGCCAGTTCCTTGAACGCCTCCTGCGCGAGAACTTCTGGCGTATCAGCCGCGAGCCTCACCACTACGCCGATGTTGCCCTCGCCATGGATGTACTCGGCGATGCCTTCATTGGTTTCGGCTTTGATAAGCTGCATCCGCTTTAAGCTCATGTTTTCCCGAATCTTGGTCGCCAGGTCTGTTACCATACCGACGAGTTCTTCGTTAACGTCGGTATAGCCTCTTTCGAGGATGCGGTCAGTAATAGCACTGCCCAGAGCGATGAACTCAGGGTTACGGGCCACAAAGTCGGTTTCAGTCGCCAGTTCCACAAGAACCGCAGTGTTGTCCCTTGTCTTAATAAAGACCTTACCCTCGTTGGTCGCCCGATCCGAGCGTTTTTCCACTGCTGCAAGCCCCTTTTCTTTAAGAAGCTTTTCCGCCTTATCAAAATCGCCGTCGGTTTCAACAAGAGCATTTTTACATTCCATCATGCCGGCTCCGGTCTTTTCCCGAAGCCGCTTTACATCAGCCGCGCTGATAGTCGCCATATAATCTCCTCCTCTGTGCTTGTTTATGCCTCATCATAGACCTTGTCAACATCAACCGGAAGCTCATCTTCTTCCTCACGTTCCTCACGAATATCCACACTGACACCGACAACAAGCGGCGCTTCTGACGAATAGGAAGCGATGTCAATCTCCCGATCCTCTTCTTTGATGGAAACATCAGTCAGGATGGTTTCCATATCCTCATCCTCGTCGCCCAGGTTTTCGATAATCTGGAGTCCGACCTCGTTATCCGCTTCCACCACCGCGTTAGCCACGATCTGGGTAAAGAGCGTGATCGCCCGAATCGCGTCGTCGTTGCCCGGAATGGGATAGTTGATGCCTTCGGGGTTACAGTTGGTATCAACCACCGCGACAATGGGGATTCCTATGCGCTGGGCTTCGGTTACGGCAATGGCTTCCTTGCGGGTATCGATAATAAAAAGGATGCCCGGAAGCTCCTTCATATCCTTGATACCGCCCAGGTTTTTCTGGAGGCGGGCGCGCTCCTTGCCAAGCCCCGCAATCTCTTTCTTAGTGAGATTCTCGAAAGTCCCATCCACTTCCATTTTTTCCAGCTTTTTAAGACGAAGCAGAGACTTCTTAATGGTAACAAAGTTCGTGAGCATACCGCCGAGCCAGCGGTTATTCACATAGAACATGCCGCAGCGCTCTGCTTCTTTCTGGATTGCCTGCTGTGCCTGTTTTTTGGTACCCACAAACAACACGGTCTTGCCCTGCGCTACGGTTTTGCGAACCGCATCGTAAGCATCCTTGCTGGCCTGAATGGTTTTTTGCAGATCAATGATGTGAATCCCATTTCGTTCCGCGAAGATGTACTTCTTCATTCGCGGGTCCCAGCGTTTTACCTGATGACCGAAGTGTACGCCTGACTCAAGCAGGCTTTTCATCGTTACAACTGCCAAAATTTCCTCCCATGTCCGCGCTTTTGTCAGCGCGGCGCCTTCCCTTTATCTCACCACGTTAGGGGCGCTATACACCCACGCGGTGGAAATTGATTAACTGGCAACGCCAGCTTTGTTTTAAGGAAGTAACAGTTCTCGTGAACCGTTGCTTCCTATTGATTGCCCCCATAAGGGTAACCACTTTCTCTTAACATGACATAGAATTCACGAATAGGCAAGCCTACGATAGAGCTATACGAACCGTTGATTTTGGATACATAGCAGCCGGCAAGCCCTTGTATCTTGTACGCGCCGGCCATACCCTGCCATTCACCGGTGTTGAGATACCACTCGATCTCCCCTTCAGAAAGCAGCGCAAATGTTACCGTACTGACCACAGTTCGGGAATTGATGGAACGATTTCTTCCATTATAGAGGGTGACTGCGGTTACCACGTCATGCTCTCTACCCTGTAAGGCAGTCAACATGCGTTTAGCGTCATCGCGGTCTTTTGGCTTGCCAAAGATAATCCCATCAACCGAAATGATCGTATCAGCCCCGCAGATCCACGGTGGCATACCGCTTTTAAGCAGATCGAGAATTTTGTTCACCTTTTTCAGCGCCATGTCCTCGGCTATTCCGCGAGGATCGGTCGCATCCCCGTAGTTTTCATCTATCAGCGCTGGCATGATGCTGAATGGTAGGTCAAGGAGACGAAAAAATTCCTGTCTCCTTAGAGAACCGGATGCCAAGATGATAGGCTCCATGTGTATACCGCCTTTACGTTTGTTTATCTGTTAATCCGCACGCTTATATTAAGCACGCCTACCCCCTTTCTTACGAAAGGGGGTAATACCCTACCTTACTGGGCGGGGATTATTTATCTGAACCTTAGCCTATACTCACGCTTTTTGTCCAGTAAGCCTGCTGGTGTTGACGGGGTAAACACATAGAATTTTCAGAGCCATAGGGAAAAATGAAGACTGTTCTATTCTCTTCGTGTGGTTCGTGGTAAAATTTTATTTCTATAACGTTTATCTTGTTCACAGGTACTGGTCGAAGCATCTTCAACAGTGGCTTTGAAGCACCTTCAATAGTACCTTTGAAAGACCTTCACTAATACTGGTTCGTGGTAAAATTGTACTGGGTGTTGCAGACGACACTATTGACAGGCTTGCCCTCTTCTGACTACCTTTTTGCAATATATGATAACTATTACCGATATGAGTCTTGTATTTGGAGAGCGGACGCTTTTCAAGGATGTTAACCTCAAATTCACCCCGGGCAACTGTTACGGGATCATTGGCGCAAACGGGGCAGGTAAATCCACGTTTCTTAACATACTTTCTGGCGACATAGAACACGATAAGGGCGAAATCTCTATAAGTTCCGGCCAGCGTATCGCGGTACTGAGGCAGGATCACTTTGCTTTTGAAGAGTATCCAGTGCTTGAAACTGTGATTATGGGCTATCCCAAGCTCTACGCCATACAGAAAGAACGCGAGGCCATCTATGCAAAAGAAAACTTCTCTGAGGAAGACGGAATGCGGGCAAGCGAGCTTGAGGCGGACTTCGCCGATCTGGATGGTTGGGAAGCTGAAGCCCAAGCCAGCCAACTGCTCTCCGGCCTGGGGCTTGACGAGGCTGATCACGGGAAAACAATGGCTGAACTGGACGAAACCCGCAAAGTACGGGTGTTGCTCGCTCAGGCGCTTTTTGGCAATCCCGACATACTTTTACTCGACGAGCCAACCAACGGCCTTGACCTTGAGTCAATCGCGTGGCTGGAAGACTTCCTCATAGACTTTCCCAATACCGTCATTGTGGTCAGCCACGACCGGCACTTTCTCAACGCGGTTTGTACCCATACCTGTGACATTGACTTTGGCAAAATTACACTTTATGCGGGTAACTACGATTTCTGGTATCAGATGAGTCAGATGCTCCAGAGACAGGCGCGAGACCAGCTTAAAAAGCGGGAGGAAAAGGCCAAAGACCTCAGAGAGTTTATCCAGCGCTTTGCGTCCAATGCGTCCAAGAGCAGACAGGCCACGAGTCGTAAAAAAGTGCTTGAAAAGCTCGACCTTGAGAACATCACCGTTACCAGTCGGAAGTTCCCTTACGTTGGCTTCAAGCCGGAGCGAGAGATCGGGAACAATGTGCTTAGGATCGAGAAACTATCTGCAGAAGAATCCACTGGCCTACAAAAATTTTCTCTCATCGTGAACAAGGGAGACAAGATCGCCTTTGTAGGCATTAAGCATCAGGCTAAAACTGCGCTCTTTGACCTTATAAGTGGGATTACCCAGCCAGTTTCTGGCACATTCTACTGGGGTCAGACCACCACGTTTTCCTATTACCCCAAGGAGAACTCCGGCTTTTTCAATTCAGACCTATCGATAGTGGATTGGCTGAAGCAATATTCGCCAAATCAGGACGACACCTATGTGCGAGGCTTCTTAGGGCGTATGCTTTTTTCAGGGGATGAGGCTCTGAAGCCGGTAAACGTCCTCTCTGGCGGCGAAAAGGTTCGCTGTATGCTCTCGCGCATGATGCTTTCCAGTGCAAATGTGCTAATTCTGGACGAACCGACCAATCACCTTGATCTTGAAAGCATAAGCGCACTCAACGATGGCCTTGTCGCGTTCTCCGGCGTGGTACTGTTCAATTCCCATGACCACGAATTCGTCAATTCAGTCGCCAATCGCATCGTGGAAATCATCCCCGGCGGCCTCATTGATCGTATGCTGCCCTTTGACGATTACCTTGCCGACGCCTCAGTCAAGGCGCTCCGCGCTGAAGCCTATCACCGCGCTGAACGGCTCCACATCTAGCCGCTGTGTGGCGGCCAGACACCACCGCTCGTTCATAACGCTATGGTATCTGGCGCCACCACTTAATGTGATCTCCCCGCCACTTGTGGCAGAGTCTCTTTCTTAAACACAAGCCCCTCCGCGTCAGCATCCACCACAACGCGGTCGCCATCCCGAATCTTGCCGGCAATAATGGCCTTGGCAAGCGGGTTTTCCAGCAAAGACTGTATGGTACGCTTGAGTGGACGCGCGCCAAAAAGCGGGTCATAGCCACGCTTGGTAAGTAGAGCCTTTGCAACAGGCGTAAGACTGAGGCTGACTCTGCGCTCGGCAAGGCGGGCGCTCAGGTGGGTCAACTGAATGTCCACAATTTTACTGATCTCACCTTTGCCAAGACGGTTAAAAATCACGGTCTCATCAATGCGGTTCAGAAACTCCGGCTTAAAATACTGTTTCAACAGTTCCTTCAGCATAGCCTGAATATCGTCAGTGGGCTTTGCCTCAAGAATAATATCGGAACCGAGGTTGCTGGTCTGGATAATGATGACGTTCTTAAAGTCAACCACGCGCCCCTGACCATCAGTGAGCCTGCCGTCGTCAAGGATTTGCAAAAACACGTTAAACACTTCAGGATGAGCCTTCTCAATTTCATCAAAAAGAATCACACTGTAGGGCCGACGACGCACCGCTTCGGTAAGCTGACCGCCCTGCTCATAACCCACATACCCTGGCGGCGCTCCAATGAGGCGGCTCACCGAGTGCTTTTCCCCATACTCGCTCATGTCAATACGGGTAAGCGCCTTCTCATCATTAAACAAAAAGTCGGCAAGAGTTTTAGCAAGCTCGGTCTTACCCACGCCAGTAGGCCCCAGAAACAGGAAAGAACCCAGAGGCCGGCTCGCATCAGACAAACCCGCCTTGTTCCGCCTTATGGCATCAGCAACCGCGCTCACAGCGCGTTCCTGACCAACTACACGCCGCGTCAGCACCTTTTCAAGGTCAAGATACTTTTGCAACTCGCCAGACAGCATCTTTGAGACCGGAATGCCAGTCCACGCAGACACTACTTGGGCAATGTCGTCCTCGCTCACCTCCTCGCGCAGGAGCGCAGTCTCACCGCGCTTCGCTTCAATTTGGCCAGTAAGCGCGGCCAATTCTTTTTGTGCAGACGGAATCTTACCATGCTTCACTTCCGCAGCCTTCGCAAGGTTTCCCTCACGTTCATAACGCGTTTCTTCAATTTTAAGCTCTTCAATACGCTGCTTCAGGCCGCGTATCTTCTCAATGTCCTGCTTCTCATTGTCCCACTTCGCCCTCATAGCGTTCCGTTCTGAATTGAGGTTGGCTATCTCTTTGTCCAGCTTACTGATTCGTTCCCGCGATGCCTTGTCTTCCTCTTTTTGAAGCGCCTGCTGCTCAATCGAAAGCTGCAATAGCCGGCGTTCCAGCTTGTCAAGGTCTGTGGGACGACTGTCCAGCTCCATCTTGAGGCGACTCGCTGCCTCATCCACCAAGTCAATGGCCTTGTCCGGCAGAAAACGGCTCGTAATATAGCGATTGGAAAGCGTTGCCGCCGCAACCAGCGCCTCGTCCTTGATACGCACACCATGATGTACCTCATAGCGCTCCTTCAAGCCGCGCAGTATGGCGATAGTGTCCTCAACCGATGGCTCCGGCGTGTAGACCTGCTGAAAACGCCGCTCAAGAGCAGCATCTTTCTCAATGTATTTACGGTACTCGTCAAGCGTGGTAGCCCCAACACAGCGCAATTCTCCCCGCGCCAGCGCCGGTTTCAGCAGGTTAGAGGCATCGGTTGCACCCTCTGCCGCACCCGCGCCAACCAGCGTATGCAATTCGTCAATGAAAAGAATGAACTTGCCATCAGACGCCTGAATCTCATGAATCACCGCCTTGAGCCGCTCCTCAAACTCACCCCGAAACTTCGCACCAGCAATCAATGCGCCCAAATCCAGCGACAAAAGTCGCTTGCCTTTCAGTCCGTCCGGCACATCGCCAGCCACAATACGCCGCGCTAACCCCTCGGCAATCGCCGTTTTGCCCACGCCCGGCTCACCAATAAGCACTGGGTTGTTCTTGGTTCTGCGGGACAGCACCTGCATCACACGACGGATCTCCTCGTCCCGGCCAATCACCGGATCGAGCTTCTCAAGTCGCGCCAACGCAGTCAAATCACGACAGTAGCGCTCAAGTACCTGATACTTATCCTCTGGATTCTGGTCCGTAACGCGAGTGTTGCCACGCATCTGTTTTAGCGCCTCAAGAAGCGCATCCCGCTTAATGCCAGCCTTCTTCAGTACGTCGCCTGCCTTGCCCTCACTCTGAGCTATGGCAAGGAGAATATGCTCACAGGAAACATACTCGTCCTTGAGCGCCTCTGCCTCTGCCTCTGCTTTGGCAAGTACCTTCGCCGCACTTTGCGAAAGAAAAAGCTGCGCAGCCTCGCCATACACCTTCGGAACCTGGGCAATAAGCCCCTCAACCGCACTCTGTATCTGCCCCGTATCAGCCACCAAGCGCTCAATAAGAGGCTTCACAATACCATCTTCCTGCTTGAGAAGCACCAGTAAAAGATGTTCCGTCTCAACCTGAGAATGGTCATTCTTCTGGGCAAGAGTCGTGGCTTGCTGAACCGCCTCCTGTGCCTTTATGGTAAGTTTTTCATAGTTCATACTTATAATATATATATAAAAAGCGAATTTATATGGCAAGCAGATTCTCAATGTACCATTCTCAACCGCTAAAAACAAATGACTTTTTAACAAAACAGTAAAGAGCGCGAATGATACAAAAACGTGATCGTATCATTGCACTCTTTATCTTGCATAAACAATTAAGCGCTTATAAGCCGCTGACGCTCAGTTCCCTCACCCATACACTCGGACTGCTGACATTGCCTTTGAACTCAAGGTCCGCGGCAACACCTACCACATCCTGTAGCAGCATGAAAAAGTTGCTGGCAAGGGTGATTTGTTCCACAGCACGGCCCTTCTTGCCACCGTGAACCTCATACCCTTCAGCGGAAACCGAAAAGTCACCAGATACGGGATTCGCGCCGGAATGTAAGCCCGCAAGCGAATCAATCAAAAGACCTTCGCTCATCTCTGCCAGAAGCTCTGCCTGCGTTTTAGCCGACGGAATAATGTAAAGATTTCTCGGCCCAATAGCAACGGAGGACTTGAACGAGCGCTTGGAAGCGTTTCCAGTAGGTTCAACCCCATCTTTCCTCGCGGTCTTCCGGTTATGCAAAAAAGTGCGGAAAACCCCGTTCTCGATGATTACCTTGTTCTTCGTGGCAACACCTTCACAATCAAACGCGCCAGACCCAGGCAGTTGATCGAGGAGCGGATCATCGCGGATGCTTAACGCAGCGCTCCCAACCTGTGTTCCAATCTTGCCTTTGAGCAAAGAAAAGCCCTTCTGCGCTTGCTCCGCGGAAAATACGCTCCAAAAACAGTCCAGCAGATCACTCATCGCGGTTCCAGTGAAGATGATGGCATACTTACCAGTGGAAACACTCTTCGCGCCTAAGTGCGAAAGCGCACATTCAGCGGTACACCTGCCAAAAGCCGTCGGGTCGAAAAGCGCCAAGTCTTTGCCGTTCCAGAAATCGCCCTGCTGCTTAACCTGGCCATCATCGCCCTGAACACGAGGTGTTGACCATACACCCGCGAAGTTTTCCCGCTTGCAAAGATTCAGCCCCAGGGAATTGGCTATGCGAATTTCGCCCTCATTGGTAGCCAAACCGCACCAATCCACACCTTTGACTCGCGGATCAGCGGCTCTGGCGGCACTCTCGACCTTAAGCGCAATGGTAATCTTGTCCGCCACTGGCAGTTTTGCCAGAGACTCATCCCACGTTTTCACTTGCGGATAGGACGACGAACCAGCAAAAAGCTCCTCAATGTCCGTATCTTCGATGATCTCGGCATTCTGCGCTGCATTTTCCACCAGAAACGGGATAATGTCCTCGCCAAGCCGCTCTGTATAGGCATATCCCATCTTCCCATTGCGATACGTTCCCCTGAACGAAAGACCAGCGTTACCAGCGTTCTTGTATTCCCGCAACTCTCCATCAAAGACCTTGAGGTTCAACGCCGTGCCGCTGCTATAAAAGACTTCACAGTCCTTAAATCCCTTATCAAGGGCCGCAACGAACAGTTTTTCTTTAAAAAGCTCGAACTCCATTGTTTCTCCTTTACTCTAATAATAGCTCCACCTAACTCAGATGTGCATTCACCGTCGCCAAGAGAGGACTCTTAGTCGCCAAGAGAGGTCTCTTAGTCGCCAAGAGAGGACTCTTAGTCGCCAAGAGAGGACTCTTAGTCGCCAAGAGAGGACTCTTAGTCGCCAAGAGAGGTCTCTTAGTCGCTAAGAGAGGACTCTTAGTCGCCAAGAGAGGACTCTTAGTCGCTAAGAGAGGACTCTTAGTCGCTAAGAGAGGACTCTTAGTCGCCAAGAGAGGACTCTTAGTCGCCAAGAGAGGACTCTTGGTGGCTAAGAGAGGACTCTTAGTAAGAGAGTCTTCTCTCAATGACTAGAGCATCTCTATCAAACAGAAAATAATGAGGCGATGGAAAATATTTTAGAGAAACCTATTGACGATTAGAAAAAAATAAGTTAAGCTACATATAGTACATGCGTGAAGCGTAAGAAACTATGAAGGAGGTAAACTATGCAGGATTACTTAAACCTGCCGGATGGTCATTTTGATGATATTTTCAATATCATCATTGAGTACACGGACAAGAAATGCGATGGGGCAACGCCCGAATGGACCCATATTCCAGCTGAACGCCGGGCAGAACTGAAAACCGCGTATACTGCATGGTATGCAGCTTATACAAAGACTATCGGCCCCCATACGCCGGTAGATACTGAGGCTAAAAACGAAGCAAAGGACGCGGCAAAGGCAAAGATTCGCCCCTTTGTGAATCTCTTCTTGCGGGATGACCAGTCTGCAGTTACTGATATGGACAGAACAGCAATGTCTATACCGAATAGGGATAAGAAGCCGACCCATCATCCTGTGCCGGACATAAAGCCAGAGACTGAAGCAGTTCCTTCCGGGAAGGGAAGACATACGGTTATTGCTATGAACACACAGACGAAGAGCAAAAAGAAGCCAGCGCTGGTAAGCGGGGTTGCTTTTGCCCACCGAGTGCGTAACTTAGACGAACCAAAAATAGCAGCGCAGGATATGCCGTCTGATTTTCAGTTACGGACCGCACGGTACTTCCAGTGGACTGAAGAACAGTATGGCAAAATAGTTGATTATGCCACAGCTTATGAGAATGAGGGTGGTAAACGCGGGCCGTGGTCCGATATAGTAAGTGTGATAATTGCGTAAGGAAACAAAAATGCGGGAACCTGGATGCATCGCATATATAGCGCTATAGCGCACGTTGCACCAGTTCCCGCGCTTTTGTATCCTCACGCTTTCTTATGGGACCTTTTTTAGGCCCTCTGTATACTTACTGATTTAAAATAAAAAAATGCGGGAACCTGGATGCATCGCATATATAGCGCTATAGCGCACGATGCACCAGTTCCCGCGCTTTTATTTTCTTACGCCTTTCTTATGAGAACTTTTTTATGTCCCCTGTATACCCTACTGACTTAAAATACTCCTGCCACAGGGTGTTTATAGCAGCGTCCCCTTGTTTCCACCACTGCGAGTCAACCGCAATGAGACCAAGGACAACCGATACATTCTGTTTTACGTTTCCCTGATCATCAAACAGGTCTGCATTGGTCAGCGGACTCCCGGTTTCCTGCTCATAGCATGCGATAATGTCAGGAGCGGTCATCACTACCTCTCCGGTTGACGATTCTATAAGCAAAGTTTCGTTTTGAAACAGGGTTTTGTATGAGGTATTGTCAGTAGTATACTCTACGAATCCCTTATCAAACCCATCTTGTTCTTTTGATTCGCCGTTACTAATCGTAGCACGGCATACTTCACGGCATTTCAGTATGTCTTTACGCTGAAGCTCCCCGAATTTATCGGTAATGGCGGCATTTCTTAACACAGCGCCTATCTTTTGGCATTGGCTTATGGAACCCACTGCCAAGGTAGTGTTTATAGCATCCTTACGGAGCATCCAACCGGACAAGCCGCATATATTGTTGAACCCCACTGCCACTTGTCGTGCTAAGGTTTCAGCTAACTGAGCGTCTTTGGGATCCGCTAGTTTCAGGGTAACCTGGTTATTGGCTTTATCTGTAAGCCCTAAGGGGGCGGCGTCATTTCCATTGACCGCTAGTAAGGTTGTATTCAATGCGGGAACCGCACGGCCAGACCCATCTGCATCAACTAAGGGTATATTCTTAGCCATAGTAATAAGCATAGGGACAAAGGTGTTAAAGCCGCCCAGCTCTACTGCCAGAGAGTATGCTACGTCCTGCTTTGGCACAGCTTGTTGACCCAGGGTTTGAAGCAGTGCAAAGGCATTGTACGCATACGGACTAAAGTCCCCCTGGATTGCCGTGGGTGCGCCTATAGCTGCGATAACCCCTGCATAGTCCTGTTCTGCTATATCTTGGACATCTACCATTGTAAGTGATACATCCTCTGGATTTAGATGGTTTGAGTCCATATAGGTGTTGAGAAGATTGAGTCCGTCTTGCAATGACCCACCGCCGCCACCTGCCATCAGAGTGGCGCCCCAGATACAGTCAAGTATCTCTTCATATGTAAGTGTTTTCATGGTTTTATCTTGGCGAATCTGAGTATTTTAGTCAAGCAGCTCTGCCCGGTCAAGATAGTGCGCTCTATGGATTGCTCGTGTACGCGGCGGCAAAGATGAAATCACCGCGCAGGCCATATTCATGGAAGCGCACTGAAAAGCCTATGTGCTTGTTTCCTGTATCAAGCGCGCTTTCACTGGAGCTGTCCAGCAAATCCATGACTATGTCCCTGGCATTCTGGTAAGGGCCAGAAAGCACTTTGGATGAAACACTGCCGCTTCGCCAGACTCCGTATCTTTTGATCCGGTCTCCTAAACTTCCGTTACTATCTTTTGACGCACGATAAAGCCCGCGCTCAATGGTGAACAAAGCTGCTGGACGTGCCGACAGAAGCGTTTGATATGCCGTGTGATTCAGGCTCAGATACAGAAGGGCGTACTTCTGAGGATCGCTTCTGAGCTTGTTGAGTTCCAGCATGACATCTTTCTCAATACCCGTGAGCCAGCTTATGTTCTTTGCTGTGTCCAGTGTGCCAATATCCCAGTGTTGTGCATCAGGATCGTTCCGAGCCTCAAAGCGGGCTGCAGCACGTTTTTCCTCTTCCTGCTGTTCAGCCGTGTTGTTTGTGCTGATATATTGGCTGGCAAAATCTATGACACACAGAGTTTCATACCTTGTGTGAGAACCTATTGCAACACCCACACAGCCAAAGTTCTTATCCATGTTATTCGTCCGATGTCCCCGATTGGACACGTTATCGTCAATCAGAAGCTGGATAACAATCTCGCGCCCATCACTTATCCCATAAGAAATGTTCTCTCCTATGGCGCCGCCCCACTGACCATACCGGTTCATACGCCCGCTTATCGTGCTTCGGTCGCTTCCCGTATGGCCGAAAATCCCCTTAGCGCCGGTATCCAGCGTATGGTCCCGCGCTGCCTTGAACAGTCCCTCGCGCAGTACCAAAACGGGCGCGCTTTCCCTGCCAGATAGGTCTGCAATGCACTCCAGTACTGCATCTGGCCCTTCCACGGTTATTATCGTGATGGATTGGCCGGGGACTTTGTACCCTTTCCCGCCATTACTTCCGTCAAACCATGTGAGGCGGGGTCTGATGTACAGTTCCGCGTACTTTGCCGGATTACTCCGTACTTTATTCAGTTCCAAAATGACATCTTTTTCAGCTCGTGTAAGATAGGTTACATTTCGCGCCGTATCCAGCGCGTCAATATCCCAGCCATCGGCGTCTAGCGCATGAGCGGTGAAGGCGGAAAGTAAGAATCCCGCGACTAGTATGGCGCGTGAATGACTCTTTGTCATAAAACGTTTCATTTTTGTCCCTCTGAATCAAACATATTTTGGCATTGAAGCATAGTCAAGTATGTAATACTCAAATGGCATGGTGTTGACGGCTTTTCTGTGAGGTGTTTTTGTGGTAGTCTTTTTTCTAATGAAAGTTGCTCTTATTTTTGGTTCTCAATCGGACAAAGTTATTATGCAAAAGGCTGCTGATGTTCTGCGTGAGTTTGGCGTTGAGTTCTCGGCGCATATCTTGTCTGCGCATCGCGTACCGGAACTGCTCCGTGATACGTTAGTGCGGCTGGAACGTGATGGCGTTGAGGTGATCATAGCGGGGGCGGGGCTTGCGGCGCATCTGCCTGGAGTAATCGCCAGTCTTACGCTCATTCCAGTGATTGGCGTACCAATCAGTTCTGGTAGTCTTGGTGGTCTGGACGCGCTTCTGTCGATTGTTCAGATGCCTCGACCTATTCCAGTTGCCACTGTTGGTATTGATAATGGGATAAACGCTGGCTATCTTGCCTGTGAAATGCTGGCGCTCAAGTATCCAGTGCTTAAGGAAAGGCTCGCTGCCTTTCGGGTTACTATGAAACAAGACTTTGTTCAAGAGAACAGGGAGATAACGGCATGAATATGCAAACGCTTATGCGAGGGCAGGAGCTTTACGAGGGTAAGGCGAAAAAGGTCTTTGCTACTAACAATGCTGACCTGGTCATTATTCACTACAAGGACGAAGCCACGGCCTTTAATGGCGAGAAGAAGGGGCAGATCGAGGGCAAGGGCGTTCTGAATAACCAGATCGCCTCCAGGCTTTTTGAATTACTTATGGCATCTGGCGTTTCCACGCACTTTGTTGCCCGCCTTTCAGAGCGGGATATGGTCTGCAAGAAGCTATGGATTGTGCCGCTTGAGGTGATTGTGCGGAATGTGGCTGCTGGTTCCATGGCAAAGCGTCTCGGTCTTGCTGAAGGTACGGCGCTCAAGACCACTGTCTTTGAGTTATCCTACAAGGACGATGCTTTAGGCGATCCGCTCATCAACGACAGCCACGCTGTAGCTATCGGGGCTTCGACTTTTGAGGAAATCGAAGCGATTAAGGCAACTGCGTTTAAGGTTAATGAAGTGCTTTCATATTTCTTCTATAATAAAGGAGTTCGTCTGATTGACTTCAAGCTCGAATTTGGCAGGACCGCAAGCGGCGACTTGCTGCTTGCTGACGAAATCTCGCCGGATACCTGTCGTTTCTGGGACGCGAAGACTAACGAAAAGCTGGACAAAGACCGTTTTCGCCGAGACTTGGGCAATGTCAAAGAAGCCTATATTGAGCTTCTCAACCGGATCACATAAATAGGGGAAACAATGTATCAGTCTGACAAGTTACATGAGGAATGTGGCGTATTTGGTGTGTTTATAGATGATCCAGAAAAAGATGCCACACCTCTTGTGTATTACGGGCTTTTTGCTCTGCAGCACCGAGGGCAGGAAAGCGTCGGCATTGCTGTAGCCAAAGACTTTGCCATTGAGTGTCGACGTGCCATGGGTCTGGTTGGCGAAGTTTTCAGTCCAGACCTCCTGAGCCAGTTGCAAGGGTCTGCGGCAGTAGGCCATGTGCGGTACTCAACCTCTGGCGCCAGCTGCATTGAAAACGCGCAGCCCTTTGTGAGTCGCTCTAAGCTTGGCCCTATAGCAGTGGCGCATAACGGCACACTGACCAACGCCTCAGTGATTCGGGAGTTGCTTGAGGACGCGGGTATTGGATTCAGCTCTTCCAGCGATAGCGAAGTGATCATCAATCTCATTACCAAGAACTATAAAAAGGGACTGGAAAAGGCGCTTACTGACACGATTCAGTTTATCAAAGGCTCTTACGCTCTGGTTGTACTAACTGGCGATGCGCTGGTGGGCGCACGCGACCCCAACGGGATACGGCCCTTGTGTCTGGGCAAGCTCGACGGCGCTTGGATACTTTCAAGCGAGTCCTGTGCGATTGACGCGGTGGGCGGCGAGTTTGTCCGCGACATTGAGCCGGGTGAAATGGTTATTATCAATCGTGACCATGTATTGTCGTTCACGTTCAGCGAGAAAACGCCTCGGGCGCTCTGTGCCTTTGAGTATGTTTATTTTGCGCGACCTGATAGTGTCATTGACCGCATTGACGTGTATGAGGCGCGGGTTCGCATGGGCGAAATACTGAGCAGGGAAGCCTTGGTTGAGGCTGACCTGATCATTGGCGTGCCTGATTCCGGCATTCCTGCGGCTATTGGTTATGGCAGAGCTGCTGGCATTCCATTTGGTCTTGGCATTGTCAAAAGTAAATATGTGGGGCGCACGTTTATATCCCCGGATCAGGAACTGCGGGAAAAAGCCGTTTCAGTTAAACATAATGTGATTCAGAGTGAGGTTAAGGGCAAGCGTGTAGTGATCATTGACGATTCTATTGTACGCGGCACAACCAGTCGCCGTTTAGTTTCGATTCTTCGCAAAGCAGGTGCGTGTGAGGTACACTTCCGTGTGTGTTCCCCGCCTGTACGCTTTCCCTGTTACTTTGGCATTGACACGCCTCATCGCCGAGAGCTTATCAGCAACGTGAACAGTGTGAGCGAACTCTGTGCTTCGTTAGACGCGGATTCTCTCGCCTTTATTTCGGTTGATGGCCTTTTAGAAGCCCTTACCGGCAAGCGTGGTGGTAAGGGCTTTTGTCTCGGTTGCTTCATCGGGGAATACCCGCTTCATGTTCCGGGTGAGGAAAAAACATAAGCATGAAAAGCATCCGTAAACCGGACGGTTCTGGTTATGCCACGAAGTTAAAGATCATACCCGGCTGAGCAACCGGAATACTCTGATATGGAACAGTGGCAATGGCGGCGTGTTGAGCTGTTCGTTGCATCTGTTGTTCATACAGGTTGATAAGGGCGTCAATTTGCCCGTCTGACACTGGCGTAACGCTGATGTCTCCATTTTTCTTGAGCTGTGTCAGTCGCTCAATGAGTACATCAAGCACTTTCATCTTGTTTATGGGAACGCCTCGAACACCTTCAGGTGCAAGCGTACCGTAAACATGCCGGAAATGCGAATAAATATAGTTGGCATGCGACACTGGTAATGACATTTTTTCATTACTATTGTGGGAAGCACTAATCGCATATCCAATACTGGGAACTGTAGCTGGAACTCCTTTAATCATATAACCCCTCCAGCTTCAATATCGGACAAGATTATAGAAACGTTATATTAAAAACTGCTATTTGTTCGATACCAGTCGCTGATCCGCCACTCAAGCGAGCGGGTATCCTGCTGGCGAATTCGTGCATGGAGATAGGGTATGATAACTTGCGCTTTCAGGATGCTCCAGTTCTGGGGCAGAATGTTTGGGGGAGAGAGAAAGTCGCTGGGAGGCATATGGCCAAGCAGACTTGGGTAAAATAGTGGGAAAATCTGCTCGGTAACTGTTCTTATGGCTGAGAAACCATTACTTATGCCAAAGTAAGTCTCGTTCATGCGCTGTTCCTTGCTGATTTCTAGGAGCCGACGCTGGGTCTCAGCCTGAAAAAACCACTCAGTGAAAGCGTCAGCAGCCTTTTTCGCCTTACCCCTTTTGTAAATGCCGTAATATACCGTGTCTTCAGACACAGGAATTGTATTATTCTCCGCAATCCAGCGAAATTCAAGGTTAGAGCGCTGTTCTTGACTCAGGGTAAACAAGCTGGCGCTGTTCATATAGGTGAAGAGAACTCTGCCAGACATGGCGAGTTTCGCGGATGGTTCGTAAAAATACTTAAATACAAAGTCGTCCTCAGCTTGAATGCTGGTATTCACCTCCTGAGTCCAGTCGCGCAGTGCCTTGATTACGTCCTCGATCGCCTCTGGATTCCACGTTATATCGCCTACGCTTCCGGAAAGCGTAGAAGCAACAGATGGCGCTGTTTCCGCCTCTCTGAACGCCGCATTAAACATGTCTGCGGTAACATAGAGGAATTCGTCGTTCCATACTGGAGAAAAACCCATACGAGAATAGACACCGTTCTGCTCAACATTGTAAGCCTTGCTAAGCGTCTTTATCTCATCAATGCCAATCGTGAACGAGTTAGAGAGTAACTGGGCGTTGGCGCGAGTAAGAGCCAGCGCTGGAATGTTAAATGCCACTGGCAGAAGGTACTGTTGCTCCTCAATGGTACCAAGGTTGAGCAGTCGCGGATAAAAAGCAGCCTTGTCTATTTTGTTTTTGGTAAAAAAACTGTCCAACGGCTTAAACAAGGTGCGCGTTGTGGCGCTTTTGAGCCAGTTGCCAATCACAATGTCCGGCGTTTCCTGCGCTGTCCCAGACAAGACGCTCAAACCCTGAGCAGGAACCTCCATATAATGAAATTCAATCTTGTAATCATCCTGAGCTGCGTTAAAAGATTCCACATATAGGACGAATTCAGGCCGATCAGTCCAAAGTACCGCAGTATTAGACTCGGAGAAGACCCATAAGGCAAGAAAAGTGACTCCTGCACAGGGCAATATCAACAGGAGAAGCCGTTTCCACTGGTTTTTCATGCTATAACCCAGAGGCAACCTGATAGATGATTTGATACACAGTCGGAATCAGTTTCGCCTCAAGGCTGGCAAAGGTAATGCGGAGGAATTCATCGCCAAACGCGATAGTGCCGATGCCATGTTTATCGAGTAGTTCCCGCCGCAGCGCCCCGGCTGCTATGCCGACGCAGCGAAAGCTCATAAAGTAGCCAGAGTTAAAGGGCAGGGGCAACAAACGCGGATTCCTTGGGGTTTTGTTAATAAAGCCCTTGGCCGCATCATACCGGCTTTTGAGCAGGGCATAGTATCTTTGGTGTTCACTGATGGTTCGTGCATCCTTAATCGTCTTCATTATCAAGTACTGGGCTGGTGTATTGGAGCAGGAAACTGACGAGCGTATGACGCCCAGGTATTTTTTCTCCAGCGCGTCGTAAAGGTGGGCGTCAAGTCCACGTGAACCCAGGGTAACAAAGCCTATTCTGAGTCCCCAGACATAATCTTCTTTGGTTGGCCCGTCGATTTTGATCGCCAGCACTCGCTCATGCAGGGTTGAAAGCCGTGTAAACAATGATTCGCGGCTGACCGATTCCTCGTAAAACAGGCCGAAGTAGGCATCGTCGCAGAGTACCAGCACATCAGCGCCACCATCGGCGATTTCAAGGACTAACGCTACCAGAGTCTCTATCTCATCATACGTAGGTGCATAACCTGCGGGGTTATTGGGGAAATTAAGAATGATACGCACTGACCCGGTCTTTGCCTCTTCTTTCAAAGCTTGAGCAATGGCATTGATGTCCAGCCCGGATGATCCCACGCTGAAAAACGGAATAGTCCGCATAGTCGCGCCCCGTCGTTCCTGAAAGATAAGCTCATAGTTATCCCAGCAGGGATAGCTTGTGATGATAGTGTTCCCCTCATCAAGGAAGAGGTCTGCGGTATAGGAGATTCCGGCGCTCAGTCCCGGAACTACCACAGGCAGCGATATATGGTTCCCGTCAAGCATGGGATTTTTGGCAAGCATGCGCTGCTTCCATGAGTGGCGGATTTCCTCAAGGCCGGCAGTTGGCGCATAAGCCACGATCTCCGCGGGGCTCAGGGTGGGCATACTATCAGCCATAGCCGACAGAATAAGCGGCCTGCCCTTATGATACACCATACCAATGGTGGCATTTGCCAAGTGAGCCGATTTCTTCGCCTCAGCCGATTGTGCGATGATACCCTTGGGGAAGTATAAACGACGTCCCAGGCCCGAAAGAAGCCGTCCCGCAACGGTTCCATCCAATATCGTGTTCAATTCTTCTGCTAGGTAGTTCATAGCTCTATTGTAGAAAAATCAGGGACTCTGTCAATGGACTCTTTTGAGCCTCGCTAGGTATCGCTCCTGGATAGTCTCTTGCTGGCGAGGAGGGGAAAAACAAGTCACTACGCAAGCTGCTAGAAAAGCACCATTGAGAAGTATGTTACTGTGTTGGGGCCATTGTTATACCTGATTCCAGCGGCACGGCTCAATTCTGTTACGTTGATACCAGAAGCTTCGATTGAGGAAAGCAGCTTTTCCGGCGCTCTGCATGGGTCTGGGTAGGCACATTTCTCGCAGTTTGAGCAGCCGCCCGCGCCATAGATGGGGTTTGTTTTTCCAAAACGCTCGTGCAGGTCCATGCTTAACTCATTATGGACTTCTCTGCCTCTCTGCATACCCTCAAAATCAAAGGAATCTTCCAGATTGTGCTTGGTAGTAAAGACAAGGGCGTTCTTATACGTCAGTATCTTTGCCACAAGCTCTTCAAAAGTACCGATAGCTGGCGGGCAGGCCCAGTTACGACCATAGTTCCCGCAGATATTGACTTCGCAGGCTTTGCGCAGCTCTGGTAAAAAGACAATGTCCGCTGTGGATATGACGGCACATTCGTAAGCCCGCCCTTCAATAGCCTTGTTAAGAGCCTGAATTGCAGATAGCGACTCTTCAGCGCCCTGCTGATTAAGCATTGTTTGCATAGCTTATGGTATCACGACTCTAGTACGGACTCAAGCCTTTCGTATATAGAGGGGAATCGAGCTGAGTTCCTTACCATCAATATAGAGGACAAAGTTCACGACGCCGCCTCGCTGAAACTTGAGGTTTGATATAGCAAACACCAAATGAGACGCTGCTGAAGCGTTTCCAGTGCTTTGTACCTCCACATTGCCGCTGATTGGATCAATACTCATCTCTCCGTCGAGGGGCCGTGCCTCGATCCTGAAGCTGTGCCGGGCGAATTCCCAGATGTCAAAGCGAAGTCTGATAACTACAGAAAGTAGGGGATGTACGCAGGGGAAGCTTCGTGAGATGATTGTGTCAAAAGTACCCACTACGGTGAGCTTACCGTTGTTTTCCTGAGCAAAATCGCAAAAAGTAAAGAGTTCTATTTTCATGGTCGGTCTCCTGCTATTCTCCGCCTCACTGTCTACAAGAGTGGAGCATATATTAGAATAGTAGCACCATACCAAACTTTGTTCACCTGCATAGGTGAAGCTCTTTTCATATATGCTTAGGTTCGGGATAATACAACTATGTTACATGAATCAGCCGTTGACCTTATCCGGGAGACGTTCCACTACCAGAGTCGTTTTGAAGGCTCAACTATGGTGTTCAAAATTGATTTCCCTGTTACTGAGGTATCAAGCTTTCCCTATCTTATGAAAGACCTTGCCCTACTCGCCAAAAGCGGATTCCGCGTGGTCATTGTTCCGGGGGCAAAGGAACGTATTGACGCAGTCCTGCATAAGTACGATATTATGTCCCACTATGTGGGAAACATACGAATCACAACCATGTCCGAGATCCCGTTTGTGAAGATGGCCGCCTTTGATGTTGCTACGCGCTTTATGACCGGCCTTTCAGCCGACCGTGTGGACGCCGTGATCGGTAACTTTGTCCGGGCGCGGGGACTTGGCGTTCTCCATGGTGTTGATATGGAAAACACCGGCATGGTGGACAAAATCTATGTCAGCTCCCTTGAGCGGGTCTTGAACCAAAGTGTTATCCCCATACTTCCCTGCATTGGTTGGAGTCCGGTGGGTAAACCTTACAATGTGCCGAGTGATGAGATCGCCCTTGCTGTGTCTACGGCTCTAAGCGCCATAAAGCTCTTCATTGTCTCAGCCAACGCGGGTGTGCGTCCCGATGCCTATCAGATTCCCCCCCATATCGCGTTGGGGGAAAATGGCCGTATTGTACGTCTGACACCTCAAGAGGCAGAGCGTA
This sequence comes from Treponema sp., assembly GCA_031267685.1. Lineage (GTDB taxonomy): Bacteria > Spirochaetota > Spirochaetia > Treponematales > Breznakiellaceae > JAIRMT01. The sequence continues at coordinate 3,971 of JAIRYV010000068.1, read as the reverse complement.
TCATTGCGCTTAATGCGCCAAACAAAAGAGATGATGATCCAGCCCTATGCGAATTGCGGCTCGCGTTCAAAGCCGTGAAGGCGGGCGTTGACCGCGCCCAAATCATAGATGGCAGAGAAGAAGGCGCTATCCTGCGGGAACTCTTTTCTAACCTGGGCGCCGGAACCATGATCTACGCTGATGAACACGAGTCAATTCGGGCGCTCCGCCATTCCGAGATACCAGTGATATTGAGGCTCATGGAACCGCTAGTGCAGAAGGGGAATCTAATCCGCAGGAGCGCGGATCAGATTCAGGAAAAAAAGGCGGATTATGTGGTGTTTGAGGTTGACGGCTCAATTCACGCCTGTGGCGCGCTTCACGACTGGGGAGATGGTCAAGCTGAAATCGCCGCGCTCGCCACTGACCCTGCTTATGCGGATATGGGCATGGGACGGCGTATCGTCAAGTTCCTCATCGACCGCGCACGCAAGGAAGATCTCCGCCGCGTCTTTGTACTGACAACCCGTACCCACGACTGGTTCGAGTTTCTGGGGTTTAAGGAAGTGCCTGCAGAAAGCCTGCCTGAGCGCAAAAACTACGACCGTAGTCGAAACAGCAAAGTCTTTGCGCTCACCCTGAGCCAGTATGGAAGTGGTGATGAAGCGCTGCAACAACACCACGGACTTTGATTACCTCACATCATTAAGGTTTGTTACTACCAAATCATGCTCATTAAGCAAACTCTCACCAGTCATTTTATATTCATAGCTTTTTCCCAGGTCGCCCTTCACCGCGTAACAAGCGCTCAGTTTCTGGTACACCCTGGGCAATGTTTCCAGGCAATACGACGAGGGCTGGGCGATAATATATTCCCAATGCTCTATAGCCGCGTCATAATCACCTAATTCAGTTTCCGAGTATGCAAGCCAATAGTAAGACCATAAGTCTTGAGGGAACAGTGTGATGGCCTCTTTCATGTGATCCGCTATCCATATAAATACCTCAGCAGTGTCTTCACCATAAAGAAAATCTGTCAAGGCTGATAGTAACATTGCTTTGCTATAAGCATACATTCTTTGCGTACTCTGTGCGTCTTGTGCGTTGAGAGTACGCGCAATCTCTTGAATAGTGCTAGTGTTTAAGTTATCAAGCGCCTCACGCAAAGAGTTCCTGGTATCCCGCAGGCGAATCACCACAGGCACTGGCTTCACCGTATCCCAGAAACGGTAATTGAAACTATCGCCAAGCCATAATTTCAAATAATAAATAAGCTGTAAATATTGCCCTTGCTCCTCTTCACGAAGTGTGGCAACAGCATCCTTCCACGTATCAATGTTGCCTTCAAGATAGCGCAAGTTATTATACATAGCAAAAAGATTCTCATACGTTGGCATATAATTCTTACCAGTGCCAAATATAATTTCCTCATCCACGATGACAGCGTCGTAATGAGATGGAATCGCAAACTCAACTTTTGTTCTGCTTGCAAAATCTCTTAATTCTGGGATATTCTGATACAGATTATACCGCTCGTCTTTAGCGCTTATTGGAGATAACATACTGATAAAATTATCGCCATAGCGTTCTTTTAGATACACACCCATTGGGGTCCACAAAAAAGATTCCCCGCCGAGAACTCGCCATTCTGCTGGCTTTGTCCGTCCGTGAGCATCCCCATAAAAAATGAGCGCTTTCTTTTGAGGCGGCAGTTTTTCCATAAACGCAGAAATATTATTAAACACCTCTTGCTCACGTTTATTGAGATCAGTTTCTTCATACCCAGCATCAACAGGAATAAATCTTATGTGTTCCTCATAAGGAACAGCCACATTTATACGAAGTACCGCCTGGTACAAAACATTCTCCTCATATTTTTCACCAACATCAGTTCTCCACGGGGGGAATAGCCATATTCTGTTATCTACTGGTAAAGACGATTGGCCGCTCACCGGGCTGAATTCCGTAAACGCGCCTTCCACAAATATATATCGCAGCCCAGCGTCATAAAAGGCTTGCAGGTTCTCTGCCATAAATAGTTCTTCATTTACTTGTGCATGATCTTTACCAATGAACACCAACTTGTTCTGCGTAAGCGCATCAATGATATACTGCTTTGCATCAGAGGGCTCCGGCGACTTGTGATATATAGGGGTAGCGGATGCCGATATTGTCCAGCAACATAGCGCCGTACACAAAAAACCAATAGAAATCTTTGTTCTCATCTTAGTCTCTCCTTATAAGCTAAAACAGTATAAGCCCGCGTCCAGGTCATGTCAAGCAAAGTTTCTTTTTCTGAGGACCATATCAATAGATTCCGGACCTGTAAAGGCGTGTGGAACATAGCCACGCGTCTTCTTCTCTTCCTGACTGAAAGAATTTTACTTGCTCATAAGCCGCAGGCTGTTTATACTGATACAGAGGAGGAAACATGCTGGATAAAACACTGGTACATGATGTTCTGGAAGCAGCGCTATCCACAGGCGGCGACTTTGCCGAGCTTTTTGTGGAAGAAAACGCGAAAAATTCCATCAACATGGTCAATGGAGTGGTGGAAAAAGCGCAGGCAGGCATTGATTATGGAGCGGGGATACGTATCTTCAACGGATTCAACGCTATCTACACGTACACAAATGATACTTCGCGAGAACACTTGATCAAAACCGCGAAAATAGCAGCAGGAGCAATAGATAAACAGGGACGCGTTGTGGCGCGACCCCTGCTTGAGGCAGCAGCTATTGAGGGGATTCACGTTTGTAAAATACCTCCGGGTATGGTTCGTAAAAGCCAGATTGTCGCAATGCTCCGGGAGGCACACAAAGGCGCGTCCGGGCTGAGTCCGCTCATAACCCAGACAGCGATGATCTATATGGATTCAACGCAGAATGTACTCATCGCCAACTCTGATGGCTTGTGGGCAGAGGACAAGCGGATTCGCACAGAGGCGGGCATTGTGGTTGTGGCGTCAAATGAAAGCGAGAAACAGGAAGCCTTCTTTCACCCAGGACGACTGTGCGGGTTTGAGTTTTACGACCGCATCAACTTTGCAGAGCTTGGTAAAAACACGGCTAACATTGCCTTAACCATGCTGAGTGCGGGCTTGTGTCCTGGCGGGAAGATGCCGGTGGTGATTGACAATGGTTTTGGTGGCGTTATTCTCCACGAAGCCTGTGTACATGGGCTGGAAGCTACGAGTGTGGCAAAAAAGGCGTCAGTCTTCGCTGACAAACTGGGGCAAAAAATCGCCAGCGACATTGTTACTGCTATTGATGATGGAACCATGCCTAACGAGTGGGGATCGCTCACTATCGATGACGAGGGTACAAAGACCCAGCGTAATGTTCTTATTGAAAACGGCGTCTTAAAAACCTTTTTAATTGATCGTTTGAACGGTCTCAAGATGGGAATGTCCTCGACTGGTTCAGCGAGGCGTGAGTCCTATCGTTTTGCCCCTACTTCGCGCATGACCAACACGTTTTTTGTAAATGGTAATGACAAACAGGAAGACATCATTGCTGACACGGAGTATGGTCTTTATGCAAAGAAGATGGGTGGTGGTTCGGTGATGCCCGGCACTGGTGAGTTCAACTTTGCCGTAACAGAAGCCTATCTGATCCGCGATGGCAAAATCGCCGAGCCAGTGCGCGGCGCGACTCTCATTGGCAAGGGCAACGAGGTCTTGATGAACATTGACCGCATCTCGAATAACTTTGCCATGGAACAGGGGTTCTGCGGTTCTGAAAGCGGCTCGGTTCCCACCAACGTAGGTCAGCCCATGATCCGCGTGAAAGAGCTGATCGTCGGGGGCGAGGCTGATGTATAGAATTAGTCCTCTCTTGGCGACTAAGAGTCCTCTCTTGGCGACTAAGAGTCCTCTCTTGGCGACTAAGAGTCCTCTCTTGGCGACTAAGAGTCCTCTCTTAGCGACTAAGAGTCCTCTCTTGGCGACTAAGAGTCCTCTCTTAGCGACTAAGAGACCTCTCTTGGCGACT
>JAIRYV010000067.1 GCA_031267685.1 Treponema sp. | reverse complement strand
GCTATGAGGCGACAATAGCTGTAGCTATGAGGCGACAATAGCTGTAGCTATGAGGCGACAATAGCTGTAGCTATGAGGCGACAATAGCTGTAGCTATGAGGCGACAATAGCTGTAGCTGGAGAATAAATCAGCATCGCCCTAACACCAGAGCGCGTACTAGACACTGTTAGCAAAGAAGGCTTTTAAGAAAGGCGATAAGAATAAAGCCTAAGAATGCTATGTCCGATTTCTCATCTTTGTCGTAGACAATCGTTTCTTTCCGGTTCTTCGGTCTCCAATCACCACGCATCCGACTATATCACGGCTGAGCTCTGCTACAGCCCTCAGTTCATATACTGCTCCTCCGGTTCAAAGCCCTTCAACCAGTTTCCTATCGCTGGTTATCACTGCATGAAACTTCGTGCTTATCCCTGCCCGCCCCTTCCCTTTGGTCTGTTACCCCCTTTTTATCCACCCTCTTGTCGATGGACTTTCATTGTCGTGCTGTCTAGTATCACCTCATTGAACGTTATCCTTTCCTCCTTTTGGAGGCTTAACAGAATTTTTGCCCATAATCCCCGTTTACTCCCCGCGAAAACCGGTCATATATCACATGCCAATACCCGTATTCAAAAGGTAAATCCCGCCAGGGACAGCCGGTTCTCAGGGTATAGAGTATCCCGCAAAATGCTTGGTAGTGGGATACGTTAGGCGGATGCCCTTTCCAGATGTACTGTCCTTCGATGATTGGCACAATCTTCTGGTTAAACACTTCTTCGCTTAGCGGATACACCCGCTTGTTTGCCTCCTTAGTGCTTGCCCACTCTGCGTAATCGTGGACACGTGAACCTATAGCATATATTACTATCTATCCCGTATGACAACCTTTACTAACAGTGTCTAGACTCGGCTCTGGCGCTAGTTAGCGCAGACCTTGTGGTGTCAGAGACCTTAGACACTTTTAGACCTTTCCTCCTAACCTTTAACCGCGCCAATCATAACGCCGGTTACAAAATACTTCTGCACAAATGGGTAGATGATCATCACTGGCGCCGAGCCTACGATGATCACCGAATACTTGAGCAGATCACTTAAGCCTTGTTTGGCGGCAAGTTCACGCACATCGCTAATCATAATCGGGTCAATCTTGCTTAACACCAGTATCTCTCGCAGGACAATCTGGAGCGGCGCAAGCTCCGCCTTGTTGAGGTAGATAAGGGCGTTGAAGTAGGTGTTCCAGTGCGAAACACCATAGTATAGGGCAAGCACAGCCATGATCGGAGCGCTTAATGGCAGCACAATGCTTATCATAAACCGGAATGGCGAACAGCCCTCCAGCGCTGCTGATTCATAGAGGCTGTCAGGAATCGTAGACACAATGTAGGTGCGACAGAGGATGACGTTCCAAACGCTCAAGGCAACTGGAACGATCATTGCCCAGCGCGTGTCAATCAGCCCCAGCTTCCGTACCACTATGTAGGTGGGAATCATGCCGCCAGAAAAGTACATAGTGAAAACCATAAGTACCGATATAACATTGCGGGCGCGGAACTCCTTACGGGTCAGAGGATAGGCGCAGAGCATGGTCATAATGAGATTCACGACCGTACCTATAATCATATAAAAGAACGAGTTAAAGAAGCCGGTCATAAGTTTGGGGTTCTTGAACACAGCCTCGTAGCCGCGCAAGGTCGGACGCACTGGCCAGAACCATACATCACCGCTGATAACTGACTGGGGGTCAGAAAACGAGGCTGCAATGATGAAAATGATCGGCACGATAACGATGAGCAGGGTCAGGCTTAACATGATATAAATGAACATCACAAAACCCCGGTCAAATGCCGTGTCCCTGATTCGCCTACTTTTCTTGTTTCCCATGTGCTGCTCCTTACCAGACACTCGTGTCAGTCAGTTTCTTTGATAACTGATTTACACTCATCATGAGGATAAACGCGACGATTGAGTTAAACAGACCAACCGCTGTTGAGAAACTGTAGTTGGCGTTTTGTAGACCTACCTTATAGACAAAGGTAGATATGACTTCAGAGGTGGACATGTTGATCGAGTTCTGCATGAGATACACTTTCTCAAAACCAATACTCATGATGGAGCCGCAGTTGAAGATTAAGAGGATCACAATGGTGGGGCGAATGCTTGGCAGGTCAATATGCCAGATGCGCTGTATGCGTGAAACGCCGTCAACAATGCCCGCTTCCTGTAACTCCTTGCTGACGCCGGAGAGTGCAGCGATGTATATAATAGAAGAATATCCCATGGTCTGCCAGATGCCGCTCCACACATAGAGGTGGGGAAAGATGCGGGCTTCGCCAAAGAAGTTCAACGCTTGCCCGCCACAGAGAACGATAATCCGGTTAAAGATGCCAATACGCAGGTCAGTTAGTTGCATCAGCATACCAACCATGACCACGACTGAGATGAAGTACGGCGCATAGGTGAGCATCTGCACGAACTTCTTGAAACGGATAGCCCGTATCTCATTGAGGCCAATGGCGAGCAGAATGGGAACCGGAAAACCAGCGATCAGGCTATAAAACCCAAGCCGCAATGTGTTGAAGATGACGGTGAGGCCGGATGGCGTAGTCAAGAATTGCTGAAACCAGCGCAAACCTACCCACTCGCTCTGCCAGATGCCCCGACGCGGACTATAGTCCTTGAACGCCATCAGAATACCACTCATGGGAACATAGCTGAAGGTGATGATATACGCGAAGGGCAGGGCCATGATAGCCCAGAACTGCCAGTTACTCGTTAATAGCCGCCGCTTGTTGGGCTTGGGTTTCATAGTGCCTACTTACCTTGCTGACGGTTCCAGGCAGTCTGCTGTACCTGAAGGTACTTCGGTAGGCTGAGTTGATCAAAGCCGCGGACGTAGGCGTCCCACTCAGTGTCAATGTTTCTGTTACCCATGATGAACGCCACCTGGTTCTCGCTGATGTACTTGTCGAGTTCAACTGCGATGGTCTGTACGGAGTTTGCTTCGTCTGCGGTTAGCTTGAGCCGGTTTGGAAGTATGTCGTACTGTCCGGGTTTCTGGGAGTACGGTTCGCACTTGGTTTCGGTCTCAACAAATAGCAGTTTCTCAAGGCCGGCAGATGTGCCAATGTCGATATTCGTGGCAGTGGCTTCACCCAGCCGTATCTCGGCAGTGGCGTAGATGAGGCCGATGTCCTGCCAGTCGTGGTTCTGGGGTTCGGCGGTGTACTGATTCAGCACTTTGAATAGGGCGGGTTTGCCATTAAGCCCGACTTCACCGGGCGGGTTGAGGATAAAGTCCTTGCCGTCGGTGTTTGCGCCATACTGGTATTGCAAATATCCTTCTATAGTATAGAAGTGATCTGCCCAGCGAAGCACGGCTTCGGGGTACTTGCAGCGGTCGGTGATGACGAGCTTGTTTTCCACGAGGCTGTCATACTTGAAGTTGGTATTGATCTGCGTACCATCTGGGCCTTTGAGCGGGGCAACTGCACGGAAAGCGCGGTAGAGTGAGTTATTCGTATCCGCGTCCACGCTGTTTACAATGGCGCCGGAAGCGATGAACAGTATCGGCGTGCCGGAGTTCACGAGGCTGCGGTACTGTTCCGCGTTCTGAGTGAAACCGCCGTCATAGATAGCCCCCATCTTATACAGCTCGTTGAGGAAGCGAAGTCCCTCGCGGTACTTGGGCTGGTTGGCCTGCGTAACTACCTCGCCACTGGGAGAAACGAGGAGCCGATCGCCGGCGCTCCGCCCACCCGGATCGGTGATGAAGGAACCCATGAGGAAATCAACGAACTGCTCACCCCAGCCGCTGGTTGAACCGGTTACAGCGATACCATTGGGGTAAACTTCGAGGAAACGCTCACAGACTGCCTTAAATTCCTCAGTGGTAGTAGGGACAGCCATGCCAATGCTCTGTAAGAGGTCGTTGTTCGCCCACATTTTAACGTAGTGGGTGCAGTGATAGCACTCATTGAACGACGCCACGCCATAGATATGGCCATCGGCCTGGCGTTGTTGGTTCCAGAGGTCTGGGTTGGCCTGCATAAACTTCCAGTAGTTAGGCATATACTGGGGAATCAGGTCTTCAAGCGGGATGAGAATCTGTTCCTGTAGCCCATACCGCGCCACATCCGGTGTTCTGAACATGAAGGCATCGGGATAATCATTGCTGGCCATCAACAGATTGATCTTCTCGGTTGTGGCATCAGCTCCGGCAGTAGTGAAGTTCCACTTGACGTTGGTCTTTCCCTCCAGATACTTGGTGAAGTCATTGGTTTGCAGGTCAATGACATTTGGGGCGCTCATGGCGAACATCGTCATGGTAATCGGCGTTTTGACGATAGGGTACTGGCCTACGGGTGTGTAGTCAGCCGCCGTAGTGGTAGCACCGCGCTGAGTGTTACCGCCGGCAAATGCAAACGGTAACAGGGCGCATGTTAATGCGCCAAAAAGAAACAACTTTTTCAAAGCTCCTCCTAAAGGAAATAAGATACTTACAAGTATAATATGCTTTGTGGTTTATTTGTCGAGAACTTTCTAACTTTTTATTGCTGTGCAGGGGAATGGCCGATAAATAGAGTAAAACAGGGGCATGACCCCTTTGACTTTTTTGCTTGAACCGTATTTAATAGATGAAACACTATGGTCAATGAGTATTCCCGATCAGATTACAGTACTCGTCTTCACAGGCAGCAGGCGTTTCAATCAGCCTTGCTGGTTATCTTTATTGTAATCATTATGGCGCTTTTATCTCTCTTCTTTATTGAGTGGAGGAATCGACTGGGGAATAACCGAGCTGACTTGCTCCAGCTTTGGGAGTCAGGAACCTACAACGAGGCTTTTGCTCTGAGCGGGGAATTGCTTGAGAGTAAGCCCATGGACCATTTTCTGCTGACCGTTCACGGGTTCGCGGCTTATGAGCTTGCCCTTGCCCAGATTAACACCATTGATACCCAGACTTATATTGACGAGTGTATCTGGTCGCTCAGAAAGGCGATGCTCGTCAAAGATACTAAGGACGGGCGGATTCAGTACGTTCTGGGGAAGGCTTACTATAACAAGGGCATTGCCTATGCGGATATGGCAGTCAAATTCCTTGAAGAGGCGCGTAAAGCGTCGTTCAATGCTGGCGATATACCTGAGTATCTGGGACTTTCTTACGCAAACCTTCGGGATTACCGCAACAGCGTAGCTGCTTTCAGTCTTGCCCTTGATCCCTCGGAGAATACTACCAGCTATCCATCTGACCTATTGCTATTATCCATCGCTCACTCCTATATTGAACTTGAAGATTTGACTACTGCCCGCGCCTATCTCATCAGATGTGTGGAAACATCAAGGGATTCCAGAAAACTTGTTGCAGCGCGGCTTCTTTTGGGCGATATTTTAAACAAGAGCGGAGATGCGCAAGGAGCTGAACAGGAGTACCTTGCGATTTTGAATGAAGACAGCGAGAACGCCGAAGCTCACTACCAACTGGGTGAGCTGTATGCCGCGAGTAACGACACGACCCGCGCCCGCGCTGAATGGCGCAGGGCAGTCAGGATCGATTCGGCGCATAAGGCGGCGAGGGCGCGACTCAATATGTAGTTAATTTCTATGCGGCAGCAGACACTGTTTGCCCGCCGCACAGTAAACCAGAACGCGGATGGTTTCGCTTATATGGCAAATCAGCGCGTATAAATCTTGCGCGCCGAACCTCAGTGTTTCGGCGCATATAACGTGGAGGAAATATGTTTGGAAACGGAGCTTCTGATATTGGCATTGATTTAGGGACGTGTAACACCCTTATCTATATACGAGACAAAGGTATTGTCTTGAACGAACCGTCGGTTGTGGCGGTTGAGCGTGGAACTAAGAAAGTCGTGGCAGTCGGGGCCGAAGCAAAGAAGATGCTGCACAAGACCCCGGGCAACATCATGGCGATTCGTCCCATGCGCGACGGCGTTATCGCGGACCTCGAAACCACTGAAAAGATGATTCGCCATTTCATCTCAAAGGTGCTTCCCAAGTGGCGCATGACCAAACCCCGCATGGTCATTGGCATCCCCTCGTGTATAACTGAGGTGGAACGCCGGGCGGTTGAGGAAAGCGCCTACAAAGCCGGCGCCAGAGAAGTCATCGTTATCGAGGAAAGCCTCGCCGCAGCCATTGGTGCAGACATCCAGATTTTCGAGCCTATCGGCCACATGGTCTGCGACATCGGCGGCGGAACCACCGAGATTTCCGTTATCTCTTTGGGCGGCATGGTCGTTACCAATGCGATACGCTTGGGCGGCGACGAATTCGACGAGGCCATCGTCAAGCAAATACGCAGCGTCCATAACCTCATCATCGGTGATCAGACCGCTGAACAGCTCAAAATGCAGATCGGCAATGCAGCCCCTGACAAGACTATCGAAAAGATGGAGATCAAGGGAACCGATGCCATCACCGGTCTGCCGCGCCGTCTGGAGGTTGACTCAGTCGAAGTGCGGGAAGCGCTTAAAGACCCCATCATCCAGATTGTGGATGAAATCAAGAAGACCCTGGGACAAACCCCGCCGGAACTGGCCGCCGATATCGTGGAGCGCGGCATTGTTATGACTGGCGGTGGGTCTCTGCTCAAGGGCCTGCACAAACTCGTGTCCAAAGAAACAGGCGTGCCGGTCATACTCGCAGAAAGCCCCCTGGACTGCGTCGCTCTTGGGGCTGGAAAGTATTTTGAATACGCAAACAATTTTGCGAGTACCCGTAGTGTCTACGATAGCTTGAATAATTAGGGTTGGATATGGACGATGCTAGAGATGGCAAGAAGCAGAAGAGTCGTTTCAGCGCGGAGACTTTTGTTTTTCTGATTTTAAGCTTGGTTTCTTTCCTGACCCTGTATTTTTCAAACAATAGCTTTATTGTCGATTTCAGGGACGTAGGGCTGTCGTTTTTTCTGGGCGCGCGCAACGTGATCTATGAGGCGTCATCATTTGTGTCTCGCACGGTTCTTTCTATCGGGGAGCTGGCGAATCTGCGGCGTGAATACGCTGAATTAACCGACCGCATGACATGGTATGAACAACTTGAGAGGAATGCCGCCGAAATACGTCAGGAAAATAGGCGTTTGCGGGAACAGCTTGGTTTCTCAGAAGCGCTCGAATATAAGCACATCGCGGCTAAAATTATCGGCCGCGATCCAGATAATTTATTTTCCGCTTTTGCCATTAATAAAGGCGCGCTGGCCGGAGTTGCCGTGAATATGCCGGTTATTGCCTATCAAAATGGAGTACAAGGGCTGGTCGGGAAAGTGGTACAGGTCGCGCAGTTTGAAAGCCTCGTGATGCCGCTGTATGACGTGAGTTCTTTTGTTTCAGCGCGACTTGCGGAACAGCGTTACGAGGGAATTGCCGAGGGACAGGGCAACACAGAGTCGCCCCTACTCATGCGCTTTATTAACAAACGGGCGCGGGATGAGATCAGCCATGGCGACCTGATTATTACCAGCGGCATGGGACGCCTATTCCCCGTGGGCATTACTATCGGACGAGTGAGCCGGGTGTTATATCAGGAATATGAAAGTTCCATGGAGCTTGAACTGGAGACTTCCATAGATTTTTCGCGGCTTGAATATGTATTTGTTCTTGACGCCGCAACTATAGAAAACGCGGAAGAAACAGGAGAAGCTGCTAATACGGGTGAAGGAACCGTTGAAAATGAGCAAAATATTAATTAAAAATGTCGTATGGGCTACTGTTTTCACTTTGGTGGCCGCAATACTGCAATCAACGCTTTTATCACGCCTCGCGGTTTATTATCACGCAATCCCAGACCTCGCGCTGGGAATCGCCGTGTATGTCGCCTACAATAATGGAATTATGACCGGTCAGCTCACGGGCTTTTTTTCCGGCCTGCTGCTTGATTTTCTGTCATTCGCCCCCCTTGGATTAAATGCTTTTATCCGCACGTTAATTGGCGCGTTAACGGGCCTTATGAAAGGTATTTTTTTCCTGGATATTTTTTTCCTGCCTATGGTATTATGCGCGTCGGCAACAATAGTCAAGGCAAGTCTGCTCTTTGTGCTGCATATCGTGTTCGCCAGCGGCGTTCCATCATACTCATTTATCGAGCCAGCTTTCTGGGTGGAAATCATACTGAATACCATAACAGCGCCGTTTTTATTCGCTTTTTTAAAGCTGTTTAAATCATTACTTATCAATGGGAGAAAAGCCTAATGCCCCCTGCAACACCCCCGATCCAGCCGGGAAACCCTCGTCCCGAAAAAAGAATCATAATTCTGGGAATTATCTTCATACTCATTTTTGCTGGTTATACGGTAAAATTGTTCAGTATGCAGATTGTAACCGGCGAAGAATATCGCATACGCGCAATGAATATTTCCAAACGAGTTACCACTATTTCGTCTCAGCGTGGGGAAATATACGACCGTAACTTCGACCAACCCATCGTGATGAACATTGATTCTTTCGCAGTGCATATCACCCCAGCCGAAGTCCCCACCGGAGAAATGTTGAATATCATCGCCAAAGTCGCAGAAATATTAAACATTCCGGTCGAGCAAATTGAACGGAAAATCCCGCCACAGTATTATTACCTGTATCAGCCCCAGGAAATAGCCACCAATGTCTCGTTTGAGATGATTTCCGCCCTGGCCGAGCGGGTGGACTCTTTACCCGGAGTTTCGTGGCAATTAAAGCCCGTGCGTAATTATGTTGACACGAGAAGCCTTGCCCACATCACCGGCTATGTCGGCAATATCACCCGTGATGAACTCATCGCGCTGTACAATCAGGGCTATAAACAGGGGGATATTATCGGAAAAGCTGGCATTGAACGGCAGTATGACGAGCTGTTAAAAGGAAAAGAAGGCAGCGAAACCCGTACAGTCGATGTGCGCGGACGGCGCGTGGCAGGTGAACAGGTCATCAAGTCATCGCCGCAAATGGGCAAAAATCTGGTGCTGACAATAGACCGCCACATACAGACCCTGGTGGAACAGGCCATCGGTAACCGTATGGGCGCGGCAATCGTCATGCGCCCCGCAACTGGCGAAATTCTCGCTATGGTTTCATACCCATGGTATGACCCGAATATTTTTAATCATACCGACCTGAGTTCCCAGTATCAGGTGCTTATTAATGATCCGAATAAGCCGTTTCTTAACCGCGCTATTCAGTCAAGTTATCCGCCAGCATCCACGTTCAAAATTATTATGACTACCGGTATTCTGGCGGAAAAAGTTTTTTCTCCGGATCAAAGAGTCCTCTGTCAAGGTGAGATCGCCTATGGGGACCGGCTCTGGCGCTGCCATATTCCAAGACCAGGTCATGGCGGCCTCACGCTCCAGCAGGCAATGGCGCAGTCCTGTGATATTTATTTCTGGGTTGTCGGCAGGGATAGTCTTGGAGTTGATCGCATCGTAACGTATGCACGGGAATTTGGTTTGGGCGAAGATACCAACATCGACCTACCCGGAGAAATCGCTGGTTTTGTGCCAACACCTCAGTGGAAAGACCGCAGTTTTCACGAAAAATGGCTCGGAGGCGATACCATGAATATGTCCATTGGTCAGGGTTATACCCTTGTTACTCCCCTGCAAATGGCCAATGCAGTGGCAATGGTCGCAAATGGCGGAGTGATTTATGAGCCGCATATCCTCAAAGAAGTGCGCGACCCGATCACCGGCGCGGTGGAAAGCGAGGTCGCGCCGAAAATCCTGCACACCAGCAACGTTGACGACAAGGTACTGAAAAACGTTGGCGCAGATATGCGCTCGGTTGTTACCGAAGGAACCACCCGCTATGTGCTTAACTTGAGGTCAGTTGACATCGCGGCAAAAACCGGCACGGCGGAAGTCGGCTTTGCGGACCGCTGGCACTCATGGCTAGTCGCTTACGGCCCCTATGAGACCAGCAATCCCGCAGACCAAATCGTAACCGCAGTTATTATTGAGGCGGCCAACACCTGGGAATGGTGGGCAACCTATGCCACGTCCATTATTTATCAGGGCATATTCGCCAATCAAAGCTATGAGGAAGCAGTGCGGACACTGGGCTTGCAGTACCTCGCGCCAATTCAGGGGCGGCGTGAATGAAAGCGCAACATATACTGGGCGTTGATTATTTACTCTTATTATCGTCCATTGCATTGACCGTATTTGGGGTCTTGTTTATTTATTCATCAGGAATAAATTCAGCCGGCGTACAGAGTTCCACTGAATATTCGCGACAAATTATCTGGGGCGTCAGTGGTTTTATTCTTGCTATAGCGCTGCTAGTGATTGATTATCACAAACTGCATAACATATCATTTTATGTATACCTTGGAACACTTGGGCTGCTTATCTACACCTGTATTTTTGGAAAACTGGTGAGCGGCGCGCGCGCGTGGCTTGGGATTGGTGACTATGGCGTACAGCCATCAGAATTCGCCAAAATCACGACGATTATTTTTCTGGCGCGTTATCTCGACAACACCAAACGCAAAGTTGTGGCCTTCACGCGCTTTCTGGTTTCCTGCATCATTGTTTTTGTGCCTATGCTGCTTATTCTCTTGCAGCCTGACCTGGGAACCGCGCTTGTTTTTATACCCATACTCCTCATCATGACTTTTGTCGCTGGCGTGTCAGTGAGATATGTAGTTTTTCTTGGTGCGGTTATTGGCCTGACTTCTATTCTGATGGTTTTACCTTTATGGCAATCGTATATTATGGAAAACGCGTTACCATCCCTGGCGATTCTGATCAACGGACAGTTTATCGGCATTGCTATTCTCGCCCTATCTGTAGTTGGTGCGCTTGGCTTCCTGGGACTTTTTCTCTATAAAAAAAGCTATTTTTTCTGGATTGTGTACGGCACTGCTATTTTGATTTTATCACTTGGCTTGTCTTATTTATCGCATAAGGTACTCAGGGATTATCAGATCATGCGCCTCATTGTGTTTCTTGATCCGAGTGTTGATGCTCAGGGTGCGGGCTGGAACATTAACCAGTCCATCATTGCCATTGGTTCTGGCGGAATGCAGGGCAAGGGTTATTTACAGGGAACTCAGAGTCATTACAGTTTTGTGCCTCAGCAAAGCACTGATTTTATTTTCTCGATTTTTGCTGAGGAGTGGGGTTTCAGAGGTGGCGTGGTTGTTTTCGGGCTTTTTCTACTGATTTGTTTTAGGTTTTTGCGTATTATAAAACTTGCATCCGATACTTTTGGGGCCTACATATCCGCTGGTCTATCCGCAATGTACATTTTTCACTTTCTCATCAACGTTGGCATGACCATGGGTATCATGCCGATTACCGGCATCCCGCTTTTGTTCATGTCCTATGGTGGCTCGTCGATCATTTCCGCCATGAGCGGTATTGGCCTTGCCCTCAGCATCCACCTCCGCAGGTTTGAGGTAGTATCAGAGCGCTATGTGAGAGATACCTGACACTGAGACACCGCAGTGGGTGTCAGACACCGCAGTGGGTGTCAGACACTAAGACACCGCAGTGGGTGTCAGACACTGAGACACTGCAGTGGGTGTCAGACACTGAGACGCTTCAGTGGGTGTCAGACACTAAGACACTGCAGTGGGTGTCAGACACTGAGACGCTTCAGTGGGTGTCAGACACTGAGACACCGCAGTGGGTGTCAGACACTGAGACGCTTCAGTGAGTGTCAGACACTGAGACACCGCAGTGGGTGTCAGACACTTGGGTGTCAGACACTGAGACACCGCAGTGGGTGTCAGACACTGAGACACCGCAGTGGGTGTCAGACACTTGGGTGTCAGACACTGAGACACCGCAGTGGGTGTCAGACACTGAGACGCTTCAGTGAGTGTCAGACACTTGGGTGTCAG
>JAIRYV010000051.1 GCA_031267685.1 Treponema sp. | reverse complement strand
CCTCACAGGACGAAGAGTCCGCGTATATCTCACACACTGTGAGCCGCCATAGCTACTCGTAAACATTCGCCCTATTCAGTCTGCATAGAATCACTCGCGGCTGGCGTTCAAAAATTCTTTTCCAATCGCTGAGTGTTGGTATTCATCAGGGCTTCCCAGAAAAAGTTGCTCATGCTTAACGTGGAGAATGCGTTTCGCGTTCTCCACAGCACTCTTGATATCGTGCGATACCATGACAATCGCAACACTCGTTTCACGGTTAATTTTGGCAATGAGACGATACAGTTCCACGCTGATAAGCGGATCAAGGCCAGAAGCTGGCTCATCAAGGAGCAGCAGCTTCCGCGACGCACAAAGCGCACGAGCAAGCAGTACCCGCTGCTGCTGACCGCCAGACAACTCGCGGTAACACTTTTTTCGCAGGTCAGCAATGCCAAGCCGCTCAAGATTCTCGGCAGCAATAGCCTTGTCCTGTTTAGAATAAAACGGCAATATGCCACGCCCACCCTGCCTACCCGAAAGAACCACCTCTGAAACCGACGCAGGAAAGTCCTTTCGTGCAGCCTTGTACTGAGGAAGATAACCGATCTCACTACGTTTCACATCACCCAAAACCACACTTCCCGTTTGCGCCGGCAGCAGGCCAAGTAAGCCCTTGATAAGCGTGCTTTTACCAGAACCATTCTCACCAACCACACAAAGATAGTCGCCAGTCCCAACCTCAAAACTAAGATTTTTGATAACAATGTTTCCATCATACGCAAAGGCCGCGTTTTTGCACGTGATAAGGGTCAACTCAGCGCCTCTCTAAGATTAATCACATTCTGTTCCATAAGTTCCAGATAAGTGCGCCCCTGATCAAAGTCGCGCTTCGAAATGTTGTGACAGGCATGTAACAACCGCTTTGCCGACCCCGTTTCCTCGCTAATCATATCAGCCATGCGCTCTAAAGTTTGTACACAATCCATCATTCGTATAATCCGCATCCTGCTGGTATCCATTGACAAAAGTACCTGATCAACCCATGATTCAGACTCACCGCCAACACAGATGAAAAGAGCGCTGTGCTGCATCCTGATGATATCCTGCGGCGTTGGCTCAAACGAATGACTCTCCAAGCCTGGCGGAAGTAGTATAGACACACTGACAGCACTCCCCGCAATTTGCCGGGTAAAGTCATACGCTGGAAACACCGTTGTTACCACACTGAGACGGTCAGTAGCGACATTGTCCTGTTTTGCCCGCGCTCCCACGGTCATAAGCGTCAATAACATAAACGCTCCGATACTCCATTGCCTCATTCTTTTAACTCCTTTAGATAGCATTTTCCACATTTTCCATAGAACACTGTTTTGAGTGCATTGACTTGAAACTCATGCTCAGTGAGGAGATGCTGCTCGATTTCGTCCAGAAACGCACAGTCAAGATGGATGAGTTCTCCGCAGTCTTCGCACTTAAGATGAAAATGCTCAACACAGGCAGCATTTGCCACATACTGGTAGCAGGAACCGTCGCCCTCTCCATGCGTATACTTCCTTATTTTACCAAGACTCACCAGCTTCTCAAGCTGACGATAGATGGTGGTCTGCCCGATAGCCGCTCCTTCATTTATAAAGTGCCGCGCAATTTCGCTGACCATAACATGGCGGCCTCCGAGAGAAGCCATGTAGTCAAGAATACGCTGACTCTGACGAGTCTTATAGTTCGCAGGACGTGTATATGCCATAGTTCAATAGTAACTTAATAAGGATGAAAGGTCAATATGAAAACGGAAACATTTTTCAGATTCAGCAGCGTTCCTAGATAATACCTTATGAAGATAATTTTGATAGTGATAATCGTATTTGCGGCTATAGGCGTTACTATTGCCCATACCATACCAAGTAACGCGAAGGGCATAGCCAGACAACGCCAAGCAGTACTGTACAACCTAAGAAACTTTGGACTTCTTTGCTAAAACTGCTTGACCGCTCTTATAAGGATGGCTATAGTATAGCTATGTCGTGTTTTGTACATGAAAAGGAGGATTAGGCGACACGCGTGTCATATATAATGACTTATGCGCCATACGGCTTGACACCATTGCGGATTGCTGGTCCGCTTAAGCGGATTGAGGATTCGCTTAAGCGAATGGTGAATCCGCTTAAGCGGATTGAGGATTCGCTTAAGCGAATTGAGGATTCACTCAAGCGGATTGTGGATTCGCTTAAGCGAATGGTGAATCCGCTTAAGCGAATAGCGAATTTACTTAAGCGGATTGAGGATTCGCTTAAGCGAATGGTGGGTTCCTCTAAGTGGACAACTTTTTTTCTAATACCTATTGACAATCCGTTTAGATGGATATATCGTTTACTAAAGTGAGTTAAAGGGAAGTTCAAGATGGCTGATTATAGGCTTATGAAAGATGTCGACTTCTTTGAATGGTCGGTGAATTTCGCTGTGCTTTGTATTAAAAATCAGACACGTTGGAGACTTCCATCTGTCAAAATTGCTGCGATAAGCGCAGTAGTTTATAAATATGTTTTGGAGGAATTGTATTATGGAGATACGGCAGCCGAGTGTGGCGGGAACCATGGAATCGAGCGATGTGATGATAACAGTGGAACCTAGCGAAAAAGGCATAGAGCTGGAGATTGAAAGTATCGTAGACAAACAGTTTGGTCGGGAGATCAGGCGTACCATCATGGAAACCCTGGAATCTCTGGATGTGCGTAACGCGAAGATACGCGCTGTGGACAAAGGGGCGCTGGACTGTACTATCCGCGCCCGCATAAAAACTGCGGTGTACCGAGCTGACGGAAAAACCGCTTATAACTGGAGGGTATGACATGAAACAACTGAGAAGAACCATGCTGTATATTCCGGGAAACAACGCCGGGATGATAAAGGACGCAGGAATTTATAAGGCGGACAGTTTGATGTTCGATCTTGAGGATTCGGTGTCGGTACATGAAAAGGACAGCGCTCGTTTTCTGGTGTTCCAAGCTCTGACGAGCCTTTCCTATCCTGGCAAAGAACTCGTTGTTCGGATCAATGATCCCCATACAGCAATCGGCAGGGAAGACATTGAGGCTATTGTGCCGCTCGGCAAGGTGGTGATACGGCTTCCTAAGACTGAAAGCGCCCAGGATGTGCTTGATTGTGAGGCCATGATCGCGGCAGTTGAAGAGAAGGCAGGTGTCCCGGGGTTTTCAACTCGGATGATGGCAGCGGTGGAAAGCGCTGCGGGAGTTCTTAACGCCAAAGAAATAGCCTTAGCAAGCAAACGGCTTACGGGCATTGCCATAGGTGCTGAGGACTATGTAACAGATCTGAAAACGAGTCGATCTCTCGAGGGGATAGAACTGCTTTTTGGACGGAGTATGGTGTTACTTGCAGCCCGGAATGCTGGCATAGACGCCATTGATACGGTCTTTTCCGACGTGAACAACGAGGAAGGATTACGGAAAGAGACTATGCTTATCAAGCAACTTGGTTTTGACGGTAAGAGTATTATCAATCCTCGTCAGATAAAAATAGTACACCAGGTATTCACGCCAACAGAAAAGGAGATAGGCCGCGCTCTAGCCGTGCTGGAGGCGATCCGAGAAGCGGAACGAAAAGGTTCCGGCGTTATTTCCTTGAACGGTAAGATGGTGGATAAGCCTGTTGTTATCCGTGCAGAACACACGCTTGACCTCGCGCGTGCTGCGGGCATAGTCTTTGAAGGAGAGGAGGCGCGTTAATGAAGGACAAACTGAAAGAACTCGACAGCATTACGGGCATTAAGGACATCACGGGCATTCACGGCGTTTTTGATATTGATTCCCTGCAAAAGGACTATAGCAGCCTTGCTCAACGAGAGATTTCCCATAACAAAATTGTTCCCAGTCTAGAAGAAGCAGTCCGGCTCTGTGGTCTTAAAGACGGGCAGACTATTTCCTTTCACCATCACTTCCGAGGTGGCGACTACATTGTCAACATGGTCGTGGACAAACTGGCGGAGATGGGCTTTAAGAATCTGGTTCTTGCCCCGTCGTCTCTTACGGATTGTCATGCCCCGCTCATCAAACACATACAAAACGGGGTTATCCGGCGTATAGAGACATCGGGTTTGCGGGGAAAGCTTGCGGAAGCGGTTTCACACGGGCTTATGGAAACGCCAGTGGTCTTTCGTTCCCACGGCGGCAGGGCTTATGCCATTGAAACAGGGGAGCTTCCCATTGACGTAGCGTTTTTAGGGGCGCCTTCCTGTGATCCTTTTGGCAATGCCAACGGTTATTCTCGGGACAATGACAAGGGTGTTAAGTGTGGGTCCATGGGTTATGCGAAATGTGATGCTCAGTATGCAAAGAAGACGGTGATTATCACCAATAACATCGTGCATTTTCCCAATGTTCCCTTTGGAATTCCTGAAAGCGACGTGGATTACATTGTCAAGGTGGAAGAGATCGGAGACCCCGCGGGGATAATGACCGGTGCGACTCGGTTTACCACTAACCCCAAAGAGCTTGTCATGGCGGAAACCGCGGCAGAGGTGATTGAGGCGTCAGGTCGGCTGGTGAACGGGTTTTCCTTTCAGACTGGGACCGGTGGAGCTTCCCTGGCGGTGAGCCGTTTTCTGCGGGAAAAGATGCTTGCCCGGGGGGTTACCGCGAGTTTTGCGCTCGGTGGTATCACAGGGTCCATCGTTGATCTGCATGAGGAAGGGCTTATCAAGAAACTGCTGGATGTGCAGGGCTTTGATCTCAGGGCTGCGGATTCGCTTAAAACCAATCACTTTCACCATCAAATATCAGCGGAATACTACGCCAGCCCTCGAGGAACCGGCGCGACTGTGAATCAGCTTGACGTGGTGGTACTCTCTGCTTTGGAAGCGGACGTTAATTTCAACGTCAACGTACTTACTGGTTCGGACGGCCTTATTCGGGGGGCCATTGGTGGCCATCAGGATACGGCTTATGGCGCGTCAGTGTCCATTGTGGTCTGCCCCCTTACCAGAGGGCGGCTTCCGTGCATTGTGGATCGGGTAGGAACTATTGTAACCCCGGGAAAAACCGTAGACGTAATCGTTACTGAACACGGAATTGCGGTGAATCCAGAACGAGGAGACCTTAAAGAGCGCTTTGTTGCGGCCCGGCTTCCGATCTTTCCCATTGAGGAACTGCGGTCTATGGTAGAAAAACTGGTGGGCAAGCCTGATCCAGTGGAATATACGGACAGGGTTGTAGGGCTGGTAACCTATCGAGACGGGAGTGTCATTGACCTTATCCGTCAGGTAAAGTAGTGTTCCGTCACGTTTTGGTGGCCTGTCCCCTTGTTTGATTCGGTTATGTTCCCTCAACTGATTCTGTTAACCATTCTGCTCACTCTTTTGGTGGGTGGAATGGTTAGTTTACTCAAGATTTCCAGTGGTTTTAGCTGGAAAGAAGGCATATTGGCGGCCATCGGTGAGGAAAACACGGGGAGCATCATCTCGATTTTCCGTGCTGGCCTTGCTATGGCGATATTTCTGCAGAGCATCACTCTGCTGGCGATGATCCTAAGAGGGGGTGCATGATGGATATACGGATTGGTTATCCTTTTCGAGGGAAGGCCATGAAGGAACTTCGCGGCTTTCTTGTCCAAAACGGGCTTACCTATGATGAACGGATCACGTACTCCCTCTGTCTTATCGAAGATGACGAGATAGTGGCGACTGGTTCTTTGGACGGCGGCATACTCAAGTGTATTGCTGTGTCTCGAGACGTTCAAGAAGGGGGGCTTGCTGCCCGGATTGTAAGCGGTCTTATTGATGAAGCTGCTCGGAACGGCATTTTTCACCTGTTTCTTTTTACCAAGCCGGAAAACGAAGCCTTATTTGGCAGTCTGGGTTTCTATACTATAACAAAAACCAACGATGTGCTGCTGATGGAGAACAAGAGAAACGGAGTTGCCGCTTTTGTGGCGGCCCTTGAAAAGCCAGAAGCAGTAACCGGCGTGGATATGGGCATGGTAACGGGCGCTATTGTGATGAACTGCAATCCTTTTACGCTGGGGCATCGGTATCTAGCGGAGCGTGCTGCTGCTGAGTGTGGCCATTTGCATATTTTTGTGGTTTCCGAAGAAAAGAGCGTCTTTCCTGCGGAGGTCAGGCTGCGCCTTGCCAGAGCTGGAACCGCTCATATAAAGAACGTACTGGTTCATCCCTCTGGTTCCTACCTTATTTCG
The DNA here is from genome assembly GCA_031267685.1 of Treponema sp. Taxonomy (GTDB): domain Bacteria; phylum Spirochaetota; class Spirochaetia; order Treponematales; family Breznakiellaceae; genus JAIRMT01. The sequence goes on along the minus strand of JAIRYV010000051.1, from coordinate 4,417 downwards.
GCGGCGACCTTTCCAGATTATTTTATTAAGGATAGTGTTCAGGCGGAAAGGATAAACGCTCTGCTGGACATCACCATTTTTGCGGAATGTTTTGCCCGCCCTCTGGGAATCACTCGGCGTTTTGTGGGGGAAGAGCCGTTGGACCCGGTAACCAGGGCGTATAACCAGCAGATGAAGGAAGCTTTGCCTTTCTGGGGGATCAAAGTATGGGAGTTGCGTCGCCTTGAGCAGGAGGGAGTGCCGGTAAGTGCCAGTCGGGTGCGGGAATTGCTGGCACAAGGTCGGCTGGAGGAGGCCGGAGCATTGGTTCCTCACACAACACGGGAGTATTTGTGGAAGCGCTATGGAGGTGGGATATGAGCAAAGGCCCCTTTGAACAGTGTTCCAAAGTTACCCTGCAAGAGGTTCTTGATTTCCGGGATGATCGGAAAAGGAGACAGGATGCGCTTTTTGCCCGGTTTTGCCCCAGTGCAGGAACCAGAGCAGCTGGCAAAGCCTTTGCCCATGCTACTCTGGTTTCCCTTTCCCTCAATATTCCGGGTGAATACAAACACTTTTCCTGGGCGCTTCGCTCCTTTCGCGAAGAGATGGATTTTTTTTCCCGCCTTTTGCGGAGTGAAGGCATAGTCGTCCTTCATGAGGAGCGGATTGAAGAGAAGTGTGGCTATACTGGTCTTATGGTTGCCGGGGAAACGGGGGAACGCCTTAAACGTCTGGGAACATGGGCCGAAGAGCATCATGGTCTGGGTCGTCTCTTTGACATTGATGTTTTTAACGATCATGGAGAGAAGATTTCCCGGCAGGATGGCGGCGGTCCCGGAAGGGCCTGTCTCATCTGCGGCGGTAACCCCTTTTGTTGTGCCAGAGGCCAGGCTCATTCCCGAGAAGAGCTGACTCAGGCGGTTTTGAGCATCATGGGGGGCTTTTTCAGGAAAAGCCTTGAGGAAATGATCCGGGAGACGGCCTTAAAAGCCTTGCTCTATGAAGTATCAGTAAGCCCCAAACCGGGTCTGGTGGACCGTTTTCACAACGGGGCGCACGGGGACATGGATTTTTTTTCCTTTATCAACTCCGCCACCGCGATAGTTCCTTTTTTCGCGGATTGCGCTGTTGCGGGTTTTGATTACCGGGCAAAGGCGGATGATGATGATGGAGGCTTAGCCACTGTTCCGGCCCTTTTTGAGTCTCTCCGGCAAGGGGGCAGGATCGCCGAAGAGCTGATGCGGGAAGCCTCAGGCGGGGTCAACACCCACCGGGGGATGATTTTTTCACTGGGGGTGATAAGCGCCGCCTACGGTTTCCTGTTCCATGACCAGGAGCGGCCTCCGGCGGACGCGCTTTTCAGCCTATGCCAAAGCATGACGCGGAATCTCGAAGCTGATTTTGCCGGCACAGGCACGGTTCTTTCCCACGGGGAGGCAATCTACTGTTCTGAGGGGATAGCTGGCATACGGGGAGAGGCATCCAGAGGTTTTCCCAGTGTCAGGGATTATTCCCTTCCTCAGTTGGCTCGTATGCGGGAAGGGGGTGCAAGTTTCAACGACGCGGGTATCGTCATACTGCTTGGTCTTTTAGCTCGTATAGACGATACCAACATCATTTATCGCTCGGATGTGCAAACCCTCCGGGCTGTTCAGAGGGACTTGCTGGAATTCATGGCAGGCAACCCTGATCCTCAGGCTGTAGTGGAAAAGGCCCGAAGGCTTGATCGAGAGTTTATACAGAAGAACATTAGCCCCGGCGGTTCCGCAGACCTCATAGGGCTTACCTTTTTCCTTCACCTGCTCCTTTCCGTCCAGAACGAACCCTCTGATCCATCCAGAACGAGAGCCTCGTTCTAGCCAGAACTATCGCTCTGATCCGTCCAGAATGAGACTCTCGTTCTAGCTAGAACGAGGGCGTGTTCACATTACATGCAATAAGTTATACTATGGTTATGGAAATAAGCGAAGAACAATACCGAAAGATTCAAAATTTTCTACCTCGGCAAAGAAGGCATGTAAAAATACCGAACTTTACTGAATGCTCTGGTCTACCGCTATGAGAATGCTTGTAAATGGCAGGCGCTACCTGAAACGTTTGGCCATTGGCACGTTATCTCTATGCGATTGAATCGTTGGGCAAAGAGCAGGGTGCTGGAACGGGTCTTCTGTGCGTTACAGGCAGAAAGGCTTGTCGGGATGGAGACGCTTTCCCTAGATTTGACATCAATCAAGGTGCATCCAGACGTACATGGGGCATCAAAAAAAGCGGGAAGCTGGCGATAGGAAGAGCCGAGGAGGCTGGAATACCAAGATACATGCATTGATGGCTGGCGACCGGGAGGTTGTGGGATTCAGTTTGTCGCCTGGGAATGCGATTGACACGGTAACGGGACGGCTCTTATTGGCAACGGTAGGGCTGCTTGAAGCAAGCGTTTCCTTACACACGGACAGAGCGTATGAGGGCGCACAGACCAGGCTGACGGCAAGGAGGTTAGGCTTTACTTCGGCGGTACCGCCGAAGAGTAATCGGCGTAATCCTTGGCCGTATGACTGGGAGGTATATAAGCGGCGCACTGAGGTTGAGCGATTTTTTCGGCGCTTACAAGCATTTCGGTGTGTGGGTACTCGATACGACAAACCTGACGTGGTGGTTACTGCCTTTATTCATCTGGCCATTATTGGTATCTCTTTGCGTAATGTGAACACGCCCCAGATCATCCTTCTTGATCTGGCTAGATCATCTTCCTTGATCCTACCGTACAGGAAATGTTTTACTGAGATGGATGATCGGTGGGCTCAAGTATCTTGTATAGTTATGGAGGCTTCGCAGTTCAAGGTTATGTGAAAAGTAAGCAGAGGCAAGATATTTTACCAAAAAGCCAGAACATCCGAGCAAAAAAACTAACAAGGTACTAGACAAAGTCAATTATAATGGTATAAGAGTTATATTCTATACAATAAGGAGCAAATAGTGAAGAAGTCTTTAATGTTCGTCTTAAAATGTTATATCGCCCCCCCCCCCCCCTGTAACATTATACAACTATCACTGGCTGAGAGTGAAGAATGTACTAAAGTATGTTCTCGCATCGAAAAAGGCTATGTCCATTCTGCTCTTACAAGGAGTGCGTTATGAAAATAGGCATTAAACTGGTGGTAGTCATCAGCATAATCAACCTTATCGGGATCGGCTTGTTAGCCGGTGTTACCCTTATCCAATCCCAGCGAGAAATCAGCCGCATGGCGAATGAACACGCGATTGACCTTGCGGTACAAGGCGGTGAAAAGATAACGAGCTGGTTCGGAGATTATATAGTGGCAGTAAGAGCCGTTGCACAAGCAATGGAAGCTTACCAAGAAATACCAGCCCCAGTGCGGCGGGATTATTTTAATACTGCATTGAAACAAGTATACCTCGCAAATCCCGAACTAACGAGCGTGTACGCTAACTGGGCGCCTAACATGCTGGACGGCATGGACACCGAGTATGCCAACAGTCAGGGAACGGACGCCAGTGGGCGGTACATACCCGCTTGGGCCAAGCGTGACGGTGAATTGTTTTTAACTCCTATACTAGGTTTTGACTGGGATATGATTAAACAAATGCCGTTATTCGGCGAGGAGTATATGATCGACCCCACAGTGTATACAGGCATTGATGGAAAAATCTCTTTAATCGCAAATATGGGCGCTCCGATAAGAGATAACAGCGCGCTGATAGGAGTTGCAGGGTGCGTTCTTGAGTTGTCAACCATACAGGCTATTGCAGAGGAAATCAAACCTTTCGGCGACGGCTTTATATTTGTTTTCAGTAGCGGAGGACTCATTGCCGCGCACCCTGACCCGGAGCGGCTGGGAAAGAATATACGGGAGTCAGAAACCGACACATTCGGCCCCTTACTCGATACGATGGTTGACGCCGTTACCAAAGGAACTGCCACCTCCTTCTCCTACCAGCCACCCCAATCAGATACGGTCATGCAGTATTATGCTGTACCGTTTACCATTGGGCAGGTTCCACTGCCATGGACATTGGTAGTGGGAGTCTCGCGCAACACGATTATGGCGCCAGTCTACCGGATGCTCACAATCTGCCTTATTATTGGAGTCCTTACGATTTTGCTGGTGTTCATAGGCGCTATTTTCATCGCCCGTTCTGTAAGCCGCCCTATTGCCTACACCATGACGGTACTTAAAGACATCGCCGAAGGAGACCTCACCAAAGAAATCGCGGTTTCTTCAAAAGACGAAGTGGGCGATCTGGCGCGTTACTTGAACTTCACGGTGGACAAGATAAATAGCCTCGTCTTATCCATCAGGCACGAGGCGGATTCCCTTTCACAGACCGGCACGGAGCTTGCCGCCAACACAACACAAACCGCCGCATCCATCACAGAGATAACCGCGTCCGTGCAAAGCGTCAAAGGTCAAACAGG
>JAIRYV010000043.1 GCA_031267685.1 Treponema sp. | reverse complement strand
GTTATGCGAAGTCCGCGGAGCGGGCGCAGCATAACACGGGCGAAGCCCGCGCGCCGTTATACAAAATCTGCGGAGCGGATTTTGTATAACTACAGTATATACGAACCTTTTCATATATCTTTCCTTGTTTTCATGGCGGTTTCCACAGCCAACGACTACTTTCACGAAACACCTTCCACGTTATACGCCTCTCATGCGCGTACTGCATATCCGCCATACCGTTATTGTTTCATAGGCGCCTACTGGCGGCGAAGTACCGCCCGTAGACTATAATCATTATTTTTATATCACTTTACATCACCACCATGAAATGCACATTCATAAATTTTATTGTTTTTAAAAAAGATTTCTTCATATCCATAAAACCAATGAAAGTCTCCTTTGATGTTACACACATAAGAATAATCACCATCTTTATATTGTAGAGGTCCACGAAACGGATATTCCTCCGGTACATTTAATAATGCTTCTTTTAAAAAATCACCAGAAAAATTATCTCCTGTTACTCTTCCAAGATAATTCATTGACCAAAATGGTATATTTTCTTTCCATAATGCTTCTTCTCCAGCAAATTTTGATTCACCTAAATAGGTGTCAATATATTTTAATGAACCTTCTGAATATTGTAAATCATGTGAATTTGGTCTTGATGATGCAGTTTCGGCACCTTTCCCAGCATAGGTTTCTTTTTTAGCCTTAATTAAAAAATCAATTATATTCTTATCCATAATATTACCTCTCAAAACTTTAGTTTTTTAATTTTACAACATGCGGCTAACCAAAAGCCGTGGCGTCACTGCCGTTTTCACCGCCGCGTCTGTGGCCTCAGTCCACCTTAAACCGGACAACTTCCCGCATCAGAGCCTCTATTTTGTGCTGGTTCTCACCGCTTATGCCCTGCACTAGATGCACCGCACGGTTTATCTGCTCGGTTCCACTCACCATCTCCTGCATACCGCCCTGTATCTCTCCGGTGATCTGCTCCAGACTCCGGCTTTCCTTCAGTACCTCCCCGCTTCTTGCCCCCATTACCGAAGCCCTTTGAGCAACTTCGCTGCTTATCCCCTTCAGACTCTCAATAGAAGTAAGTATGTACTGGCTTCCCCGTCCCTGCTCCTCCATTGCCTGACGAATCTGACTCTCCTGGCCCATCACCTCCTGCACGCCTCCGCTTATGGCTTCAAACTTCAGTAATACTCCCTCAGTTGAACGGGTTATCTTGTCAATAGACTCCTTTATCTTTTTCAATACCCCATTTATGGTCTTAGATTGCTCGCTCGAAGATTCCGCCAGCTTGCGAATCTCTTCGGCCACTACTGCAAAGCCCTTGCCCGCCTCCCCAGCGTGTGCCGCCTCTATCGCAGCATTCATCGACAGGAGGTTTGTCTGACTGGCAATGCTTTTCATCACTCCGTTGATCTCCAAAAGCCCTGCAGATTCCTGCGCTATCTCCTGTATATTCCCGGACACTTCCTCTAAACTGCTGCGTCCCCGTTCAGCAGCTTCAGAAAGATTATGAATACTCCCTTCACTGGATATGAGGGTTTTGGTTACCTGCTGTATATTCGCCAGCATCTGTTCCACTGCTGAAGAGGATTTGCTTACACAGGCGCTCTGCTTTTCAATCTGCCGGTTTAAGGTTTCGATATGCTCCACCATCTCGTTCATAACCTTTCCTGTGGCATCAACGCTGTCCCCTTGTTTGCCAGTCTGGGACTGGATGCCCTGAATGGTAGCGGTGATTTCATTGATGGATGCCGCGGTCTCGGTCATGTGGGATGCAAGCTCGTGGCCAGTTTGGGAGAGGTCGTCAGCTTCTCTGCGGATGGACAAGACCAGCTTCTTGATATTCTCTACAGTGAAGTTCAGATAACGGGCAAGCTCACCAAGCTCGTCCTTAGATTTCGCCGGGATTTCTCTGGTCAGGTCCCCCTCAGCAATGTCCTTCAGGATGACCATAGTACCGGCTAAGGGTTTACTGATGGAACGGGCTGTGTAAATGACTCCGACAGACATGATGATAATGCTCAGAACTACGATGATAAGGCATATAAAGAGCATCCGATAGACCGGCGCCATGATCTGGTTAAGGGAAACGCCGATAACCAATGTCCATGGCTGAGAAACATGGCCAATGGTAAAAGGCACGGAATAGTACCGGTACGCTCCATCGGTTCGCGGAGAGTCGTAGGAGAAGGACAGCGGGGTTCCTGTGCTAACCGCGTTAAGCATTCCGTCTAGGAAGGGGCCAAAAGTGTCAGCTTCGGATTCGCGCATCTGCTTGCCCAGCCGCTCCGGGTCAAGGTGCGCGGCAACAATGCCCCCTGAGCTAAACACCAGGGCAAAACCATTGCCAAGAGGTCTAATCTCACTGACTATGGTCTGAATCGTGGATAATTCAAGAATCGCTCCTGATATGCCAACCAAGGCGCCAGTCTCCGTATCCCTGACCGGATCACCCATGTTGGCCAATAAAACTGCGCCAACCTGTCCCGGATATACCGAGGGATCAAGGACGTACTCTCCCTGGAACAAAGGCAACTGGTCTATTATATCCCAGCCAAAGCCTACGATGGGGTTCACCCGTAATTCACCGTTGAGTATACGCCAGGTCGGAATAAAGCGCCCGGTTTCATCTGCACCAGGTGTGTTGGCATAGACCTCGTCCATGCCGTCCAGAGCATTGGGCGCCCAGTTAGCGTACATGCCTAAAAGTTCAGGATTGTTAAGGGTAGTCTGACGCATGATCAGATTGAAATAGTCCCGCCGCTCGTTTACGGGAATTTCCTTATACCCTTCCATGATCTGGGCAAAGGTTCTGGCTACGGATATATGCTCCCCGAACCAGTTCTTTATCTTTTCGCTGCTCTGTAGGGCAATACTTTGGGCCTGTTCATCTGCCAGACGGCTGATTTCTCTCTGGGCTAGGCTTAAACTTACCCCTGCGAGTATACCAATGCCTATAATGTTGAAAAGGCTAACGAGAAACACCAATCTTCCGCCAATTTTCATAAAACACTCCTTGTATATACGCTCATGTCTACTTGCCTGCGGCATATACAGTGTATATCACTAAAGCAGATTACGAAAGCACAAAAATCACTAATATTAGGCAAGGGACTTGTCATCTATGCCTCTCATTTCATCCGCGCAAAGACGCGGTCAAAGTCAATCAAGAAGCCCGCCAACCTAACGCCGCGATCTTCCCACCGCGCCTGCGCATCTGACATACGTTCCTCCTTACCTTAACGATCCTCACACGAAGAGAAGGATGTACTTCTTCTCCGTATGAGGCACTTTTCATTGATTCACCCACACAGTCATCTCGCCGGTTCCGCGGTTATTCCATGCATAGTAGGGAATAAAGCGAAGTGCCTTGTCTTCCCAAGCGGAATCCTCCAGAGCGCGGTATAACTCATCTTCCGCCCAGTCCTGCTCGCGTTTTCCAGTCATAGAGATAAGCGTTACGCCTTCAAGGAGCGCCTCTTCGTGCTTCACAGAGATGCCGGCGGCCTGTCCAACATGGAGACGACAGAGTTCTTTGCCGTTGTCCACCTCTTCCAGGCAGTATACCACAGGCCCGCGCATGACAGCGATTTTACCAGCATCCTCCCTCACCTTCGGATGAGCCTGCACAAACATTACTGGCATAGCAAAGACAGCACTAATACAGTCGCCATCGTTCCACTCGCGGTTAAACACCGCATAGGCGTCTTCAACGGTAAAGGCCGCATCCGCACCGTTCAGTGTGAGTGCATAGTTCTTGCACCAGCCAGGTATGCGCAAGCCATAGCGGAAACGCGCCGCGCCTTTCAAACTAAAGCTGATGTTCACCAGCCCTTCCCAGGGGTACTTGGTGTCAATGCGTATGGTAATGTCTGTTCCGCCCAGGGAAACCGTAGCCTCGCTGCCCACAAAAAGATGGGTATACACCGCATTAACATTCTCTGAGTGTATATATGACCCTAATGAGGCGATGATTCGCGCTAGATTAGGGGGACAGCAGGCGCAGCCGAACCATTTCTGCCGCTCAATTCTGACATGGCTCATTCTTTGGTCTTTTAGACATGCCTCCGGGAGCGCTTCGAGTGGGTTTACATAGAAGAAGGCTTTGCCGTCCAGAGACATACCACTGATGATGCCGTTGTACAAGGCTTTTTCCAGCACATCGGCATAGACGCCGCGTGGAACAATGGCGCTCATCCGCTGGGCAAAGAAGGCAAGGCCAATGGCAGCGCAGGTTTCAGCATACGCGGTGTCATTGGGCAGACTGTAGTCGTAGGAGAAAGCTTCGCCAGAGGCGGATTGACCGATACCGCCAGTGATGTACATCTGGCGTTTCGAGATGTTAGCGAACAGGGCTTCACAAGCCCCACGCAATTCTTCGTCGCTGGTGAGCCGGGCAATGTCCGCCATGCCTGAATAGAGATACACAGCCCGCACTGCATGACCCTCGGCAACGCACTGTTCACGCACAGGCTTATGCGCCTGATGATAGGTGTACTGTTCCTTCGCGTGATCCGGGCTGTCTTTCCCACTGTTCCTGCGGCGCTCCTCTTCAGCGAAAAAATAAGGACGCTTACCCCGCTCATCAATAAAATAGCTGGCCAGCTTGAAGTGTTTCTCGTTTTTGGTGATAGTATAGAGCCGTACCAGAGCCATTTCCGCGATCTCGTGGCCCGGATAGCCGTGGAGTTTACCTTCTTCCGCGCCGATGTACTTGTCTATACAGTCTGCATAGCGGATCAGGGCGTCCATGAGCTTCCGCTTTCCCGTTGTTTGATAATAAGCAACCGCCCCTTCGAGCAAATGCCCGAAGCAGTAAAGCTCATGGTTGTCTTTGAGGTTGGTGAAGCGTTTATCCATACCGTTGATGATGTAGTAGGTATCCAGATACCCATCGCTCTGCTGGGCATTACAGATAATGTCAATCATATCATCAAGCGTTTTTTCCAGTTTCGGGTCTGGATGCCAAGCCAGAGAATAGGCTGCTGCTTCGATCCATTTAGCGCCATCACTGTCCTGAAACACACAGCCGCCATGTCCAATATCTCTCGGCACACCATAATCCAGTTCTGGGTGAGTCAGTTCCGCGGCCAGCTTGAAGTTTCGCACACAATAGCTAGGGTCTGCTCCGGGAACGCGGTCGTTCAGCGCCTCCCACTGGTAGGGAATGACCTGCGTTCTGATCCGTTCCATGAAAGGCGTCCAGAAACTATCGTTGATAGCGACCTTTTTCATGTCAATGAATGTGCTATATGTTGCGTTGTCCATAGCATCTCCTTAAAAAATATACCAGACACCTTTCATGGCTGGCGTTTGCGTTACGGCATGTAACCCCACATCTAACAGGGGCTTAGGCTTGCTCTCCGCCGCCGCAGGTACAAGATAGCATACTAAACTATCTTTATCTCAATGTCAACAAGAATTTTTCCACTTCATATTTTGCCGCTGCATCATGAAGATGTAGAGTACCACTTCCGCGTAATGTCCGGTTTTGGTTTTGAACAATAGCCGTTTGCCGCAGGATAGATACGCTGATCCTTTATCTGACTGATTCCACTCCCTGATGTTATTTTTATCTTCTAGTTTAAGCCGCTTATCCGCCAGTTTAAGACTCTTAAACTCCAGTTTAATTCCCTTAAACTCCAGTTTAATTCCCTTAAACTCCAGTTTAAGCCGCTTATCCGCCAGTTTAAGAGTCTTAAACTCAAGTTTAATTCCCTTAAACTCCAGTTTAAGAGTCTTATCCGCCAGTTTAAGAGTCTTAAACTCCAGTTTAAGACTCTTATTCTTTAGAGCGATTTCTTCAACAAGAATCCTTGACTCATGGTTTGCGGCATACACCACAAGCAGGAGGCACGACCGCGCTTTATGCGAGCGCATTGATTGAAGCAATCAGGACTATACTAAGAACACTGGAGCATGTATAAAGTTACTATGAACAAAGAGATTTGTATAGAGGGATCAGCATTTATCGATAGCGCTGTAAAGCCCTATCATAAGAGATTTCCCATCCCATCTTTTGCCGTTGTGCCACCTTCCCGTGGCAGTGGTTTTGATAAACCACTCACGCCTCTTTATGGGGCGCAAGTGGTTTGTTCGAATCTTGGAACTCCGGCAGCGCCTGCCTTAGCCCTTTACCGCGCCAATGGTGATGCCTTCAACAAAGAATTTCTGGAAACACAGGAAGATCACGACTACCGGCAATGCTACGAGCGTGGATGCGGCCATGAGTAAGCTGTACTCGACCTCATGTTGCGACCTAAAGAACTGTAGACCTATCGAGAGGGTGTACATCTGCTGGTTTTGCAAGTAGATGAGGGGGCCGAGGAAGTCATTCCACGCACCTAAAGCCGTGAAGATCGCTACAACTGCGATGACTGGTTTCATCAGAGGAAGTATGAGCTTTGAAAAAATCTCAAACTCATTTGCACCGTCTATGAAACCCGCCTCAGAAAGCTCTTTAGGTATAGTCAAGAGGTACTGCCTCATCATAAAGATGTAGAGCGCTGATCCAGTATAGGCTGGTATGGTGAGCGGGTAAAAAGTGTTAATCAAACGGAGATTGGCGAAGATGTCAAACAAGGCAACGAGGACGACTGGAAAGGGAATAAACATGGTGGCGATCACGATGTAGAACAGCTGCTCCCGTCCAGGCCAGTCAATGCGGCTGAAACCATATGCAATGAGCGAGTTCGAGAATATGGCGCCAATCACGCAGAAGACCACGATGGTGAGTGAGTTCATCATGTAGCGGAAAAAGGGGATGAACTGTATTGCTTCCGCGTAATGCTCTGGGTGAATCTCATGAGGAAAGAGCGTTGGTGGGGCAGCACGGAGTTCCTGTGTTCCTTTGAGGGAGGTAACGATCATCCAGTAATACGGCATGAGGAAGAGCAGGCACATGATTGCCAGCACAAGACGCGGTATGATCTTTTCATAGATTACCCGCCGGGCTTTTTGTTGTTGAATGCTGTCTCGTTTTATGTTATTCATAATAGCCTCCTAATCATAGTTGACCCAGCTGCGTCCCCAGCGGAACACCACCATGGCAATCACCACGCTGACAGCGAAAAACACGACCGAAAGACAGGCCGCGTATCCCATGCGCGAATACTTAAACGCATTCTGGTAGATATACAGCACGTAGAAGAAGAGCGAGTTCTGCGAACCTACGGTACCGCCGCGTGCCCCGCCGGAAATGATAAACGCCTGTGTGAAGACTTGCAGTGCGCCTGATAGTCCCATGATGAGTTGGTATAGAATGATAGGGGTCAGCATGGGCAATGTGATGGAAAAGAAGCGCCTGAATACGCTGGCGCCATCTATCTCGGCTGACTCATACAAGTCGCGAGGTATAGACCGCAGTGAGGCGAGGAAGATGAGCGCTGGTCCTCCCGCGCCATACTGTGCAAGTATCACGAGTGAAGGCTTAGTGAAGCGTGGGTCGCCTATCCAGTCGATGAAGGGCAGTCCTATTGCCACGAATAGACGATTCATAAGCCCGTACTGAGGATTGGTGAACAGTATCCACACGAATACGAGTGCGAAGGCTGGCAAAATTGAGGGTAGGTAGAGAATGGCGCGATATACAGCAACTTCCCGCACTTTTTGATTCATGGCGAGAGCCAGCGCGATGGCGACTACGATACCTATAGGCACTGCGAGTGCAGTATAGAAAAGCGTATTGTAGATGGTTGTAGGCACGAGAGGATCGGTGAAGATATCTTTGAAGTTTGCTAATCCTGAGAACCTTGGCGTTCCGATACCGCTGTATTCGGTCATACTCAAGTAAAACGAATAACCGATGGGATATATCTGCAACACGATAAAGCCAATGAGCCATGGTGAGATAAACAAAAGCCCGTTGCGCAGGTTGCGCTTGACTGATCGAGTTAATGTCATAGTTCGCTCCTTAATAAAACCATAAAAAAGGGGCGGTTCCGACTCTGAAACCACCCCTAACCAGAGCGGAGTTTTATGTTGCTACAACGTGTGTTGTTTCGACGGTATCATAGCAACATAAAACGTCTTTTCCTACTGGAGAGGCAGGAATTTGTTAAGCTGGGGCTGTACCTGTTGTTCAGCTTGCTGTAAGGCTTCAAGCGGCTGCTGCACGTTCTGCACTACCATGTCCTGAGCGGTGGAGAGGGCGTCCCAGTACAGAGCGCCTACTGGGAGAGGCGGGCGGCTCTTGGTGAAGGAGAGTGCGAGGCGGAAGTAAGACTGCTTTTCGGTATAGATAGACTCGTCATTGGAGATTTCGATGAGTGTGGGACAATGGCCACTGTCGCGGGTATAGATGCGCTGACCTCCGGCCCCGCACGCCCAGTGAATGAACTTGACTGCCGCTTCTTTGTTCTTTGAACCAGTAGGCACTACGAATGTCCATCCGCCAGCCCATGTTGAGGGTGCGTCCCCAGCATTTGCCGAGGGGATGTAGGTGATATCATAGTCGATTTCAGGAGCATAAGTGCGCATAGTGTTGATGAACCAGTCGCCTGTTATCATCATTGCAAGGTTTCCAGTGATGAAGGGGTGCTGCTGAGGCGGATTGTTGGTGGGCATATAGCTGGAAATGAAGGTCTGTACTTCTTTGACGCCCATTCGTTGGTTGTAGTCATAGAGATACTGGAAGCCTCTTACCACGCCGGGGTCTGTTGGGGTAACTTTTCCAGCCTTCATGTCGGCGAAGGAACCGCCAAACAGGAAGCCCCACGTATAATGCCAGCCTTGTTCTGCTTGGGGAATGAAACCGATGCGGGTATAGTTACCCTGCGTGTCTTTTTTATTGAGGAGGCGAGCAATTTCCTCCAAGCGCGCCAGGGTGATGGGCTTTCCACTGGACTTATCCAGTTCAGCTGGATCAACGCCGACTTCACGCAGCAAGTCTTTTCTATAGAAAAGGCCGCGAGTATCCGTATCAAAGGGAAGCCCATAAGTCTTACCCTGGTACTGAGCTTCCTCCCACGCGAAGGTGAGGTACTTATTCTTAAGGTTGCTGTCGAGTTTAGCGAGATCAGCGGTAAGGTCTTCGAGCAGACCATCAGAAGCACGCTGTGCCACGGTGAAGCGGTCGAGCATATACACATCAGGCCCCGTACCGCCACGTACAGCAGTCATAAGGCTGGTAACATCGGTTTCTGACCCTGGAACCTGTACAAACTCCACTTGTACAGCCGGATTAGTGGCGTTATACGCCTTGACGATGTTTTCTAGCACACCGTTATCGGGTGGTCCGTGGGATGTCCAGAAAACGACCTTGCTCGATTGAGAAGTCCCTTGTTGCCCGTTGGCAAAACCAAAAGATACGGCGAAGATAAGCATTACGCTTACCACAGATACGATACGTTTCATCATGATGAAACTCCTCCTAATACATTCGCTGGAAGAAACAGCCAACGGCTGCTTAAACCTTCCTTGCGATATAAAAATGAGAACCCTGCTGTCTTGCCGAAAGCAAAGTTCTCATTTTTTTAAAGATTAGCCTCCCTCGCAAGCAAAGTCTGTGCCAAGTGTACTTGCTATACCAGAGAAAAAGTGATAAACGCAAAAAGTGTGACGAACCCGGGGGGCCCCCTCACACTTGCTATGTATATATAGAAGAAAGATGAAATTTATAACTTTACAGGGGGGGGGGGGGAGGAGTAATCTAAACTATAAACAAATGACGTTTCCATCAAGACTTTCGACTCCATGCTTTCATACGAATTTTCTAACACAGTCTCAACGAGACTTACTCTATATTTTCTATTCTATAAACACTATACAACGCCTTTCAAACCCTGTCAAAAAAAATCTCCATTTTTTGACAAGGATACGAGACGTTTCATCAAAAGTGATTTCACCAGCTATGCTGGTGTATCAGTACACTGATGAGTAAAGTCAGTTATAAAACCAGTTCAAAAGAGCTGTCAAGCAAAATTTTTAGATTTTTTGAAAAAAGAGATATGGATAATCTAAGCAAGAGTCGTGTCAAACGCCGAATGTTTGTTATATAAAAAACAGAGGCTGTCCTTTCTTGTAGACAGCCTCAAAAAAGTCCGACGCTTGTTACAAATCTCTCTTGCCCCTTGAGGCGCGAGTGTTTTGTCAGCACTTATTTTCTTTCACGAAATCCACGACTTCATCAATGCGTCCAAACACCAGCCCTGTAACAGTGTCGGCACAGCCGTAGTATATGGCGAGGCGACCGGTGTCGCCATCAACAAGGCAGGCACACGGGAAGGTTACGTTAGGCACGTCGCCGACGCACTCGTAGATTTCACGGGGGTTTATGAGGTAGGGACGACTGCGGGCAATGACCTTCCACGGTTCATCAATGTCCAGTAATGCCGCGCCAAAGCTGTAGACAAAGCCATTACAACTGGTGAGAACGCCATGGTAGAACAGCAGCCAGCCTTCGCTGGTTTCGATGGGCGCTGGTCCTGCGCCGATCTTGGTGCTTTGCCAGGCGCTTTGCCAGCCGTTAGGCGCCATAACATGACGGTGTTTGCCCCAGAACGTGAGGTCAGGGCTTTCCGAGTACACGATGTCGCCGAATGGCGTATGACCGGAATCGCTGGGGCGGCTGTACATGGCGAAGTTGCCGTGAACTTTACGCGGGAAAAGCACGCCGTTGCGGTTGTAGGGCATGAGCGCATTCTCCATGATATAGAACTTCTCGAAGTCCTCAGTGTAACCCAAACCAATACAGGGGCCGTGGTACCCGTTACACCAGATGATGTAGTAACGGTCTTCGATGAAGACAACCCGAGGGTCGTACTTGTACTCGGAGTCCGGCAGGGATGGGTCAGTTTTGATGAAATCAATCGGGTCGTCCTCGATGTTCCATGCAAAGCCGTCTTTACTCTTGCCCGCGAAGATGTTCATACGGCGAGCTGTGTCGTCGCAGCGGAAGACGCCGGCGAATTCGCCTTTGAAAGGCACTACCGCGCTGTTAAAAATGCTGTTCGACCGCTTAGTAAGGTCGCGTGGGATCACCGGGTTCCCTGAATAGCGCCACAGCACTTCTTTTCGACCCTTGCTGGGTGCATCCTGCCAGGGAATGTTCGGCAGGGCGGCCACATTCTTTAACTGTATACTCATAAATTACTCCTTACGCCGGTTTACCGGCATGAAATGCTAACCTTTTACCGCGCCGTTGGCTAAACCCGCGTAGATTTGCTTCTGGCACAGAATGAAGATGACGAGCGCTGGGATAATCGTGATGATGACGCCAGCGCAGATGAAATTATACTGATTACCCATAGGCCCTGTGAAGGTGTACAGCGACGTTGCCACAACTGAGAAGCGGTTTTTGTCTTGCAGATAGAGGTTCGCCATGTAGTATTCGTTATAGGTGCCAACGCCTTTGAGGATCATGCAGGTTACGATTGCGGGCTGGAGCAAAGGGAACAGTATCTTGAAGAAGACGCCGAAGTAAGTGCAGCCGTCGATGATTGCCGACTCGTCCAGCGATACCGGCAGATTCACGAAAAACTGTAGGAAGATGTAGATAGAGATAACGTCAGTGCCAAGCATGAGGATGATGTAGCCGTGCATTGTGTTGATGAAACCAAGTGTGTACATGATTTGATACACGGTTACTTGCATTGCCACACCCGGAATCAGCGCTGCCAGGAGAAAAAGGTTTCGTATCAGCTCGTTACCGCGGAACTTGAAGCGGTTCAGCACAAAGGCCAGCATTGAGCTTATCAGCACTGAGCCGCCTAGCACGAATATGAGGATAATCGCTGAGTTCACAAAAGCGAGTCCCATGTTGGCGCTCTGCCAGGCGGTAGTGAAGTTGTTGAAGTAGGCCCAGGTTTTGGGCAGGGTCATCACAGTTGTTGTGCTGTACTCCTCGGCGCTCTTGAACGCTGTTATCACAATGGAAACCAGTGGATACAGCGCCACAAAGCTGATGAAACACAAGGCCGCATATTGCAGTATCAATAGGAACATCCTCTTGACAATGGCAAGGCTGTTTCCCGTTGCTAGAGTGCCGCGTGTGCTGTTCTCTGCGCTTATGCTCGCGTTCATACTGCGCCTCCTTTGCTGTCGGCGACTGCAAGACGATGCTTCATTGCGTGGCGTTCATTGAACGTATAGCCTTTTTCGTCAGGTTCAAAGAAGATTCTAAAGACGAGCTTTTGGAACAGGGTAACGATGATAATGATCATCATCAAGACTACTGCCATTGCAGATGCAAGACCCACACGCTGTAGCTCATGGGCGAGGCGGTTCATGATGATGAAGTACGTGCCAGTGTCAAAGGTGCCATTGGTGATGACGTATGGCGGCTCAAAGGC
Source organism: Treponema sp. (assembly GCA_031267685.1). Lineage (GTDB taxonomy): Bacteria > Spirochaetota > Spirochaetia > Treponematales > Breznakiellaceae > JAIRMT01. The sequence continues at coordinate 15,112 of JAIRYV010000043.1, read as the reverse complement.
GCTGATAGAACCGGTAATCGAGAGGATGAGGTTCAGAACCACAATGGTCTGTATGCTTGGCATGATGATATGCCAGAACTTGTGCCAACTGGTAGCGCCGTCGATGTCAGCGGCTTCGTACAACTGCGGGTCAACCGCCATAATCGCGCCGATGAATAGCACCATGTTTTGTCCCAGATAGCGCCACACCGACGTTGCTGCCAGCATGAAGTTGTTCACGCCAGTGTCGCGGAGCCAGTACGGGAGGCTTGCCTGACTGATGCCAAGGGTTGTCAGTAAGGAATCCAGCACAAAGCCGCGGGTAAAGAAGAACTTGAAGATGAAGCCGATGGCGATACCATTCACGAGATAAGGAAAGAAGATGATGCCCTTGAAGACGTTGCCGCCGCGAATACCGAAACTGAGCAATGTAGCAAAGAACAACGCCAGCCCTAACTGCACAAACGAGGCCAATAAATAGTAGAGACTGAGTCTCAGTGAGGTAAAGATGTCGGGGCGAGTAAAGACATCAATGTAATTCTGCACGCCGACAAAGGTACGCCTGCCGATGTACTTCATGTCGTAGAGGCTGAAACGTATCATGTTAAAGAAAGGGAAATAGGTAAACAGGAACAATAACAGTAACGGCGCAAGCATAAACGTAACTGTTACCACGATTTGCTGATGCCGTATATTCATAAACCAGCGTTGCAGGTTCATAGGACAGCCTCCTTAGGTCAGATTGAAAGTAACCACGAAGGCACTATACTTCGTGGCTACTTTTTTCTTCTTGTCTTACTTGATCGTTACGTTGTACCTTCTTTGAGCGGTAGACCAACGGGCATTCCAGTCGTCAACAATCTCCTTGATCGTTTTGTTGCCGCGAATAGCAGCTTCTGCGATGTCGATAACGTGCTGGTTGGTCATGTTAATGGCGACCTCTGACTGTACCTTGATGCGTTCCAGCAGGTCTTCCTCGCCGGGGAGCGCAGGGTTATCGGCAACCAGGTCAATACCCGCAAAGGCGGTAAGCGTTGCCGGTGGCTCTCGTCCTATTACAGTGGGAATACCGCCCTGATCGTAGTCGAAGTTTGACTGTTCGACGAGATACTTGATGTAGAGCATGGAGGCAATACGGGCGTCCCGCGACGAGTTCTTGTTCACGCCGTAGTTGTAATCAGCGCCGGCGCCAGCATACTGTTTGCCCTTAACCGTGATGGGGAAGGGCATATAGCCAATGTCTGCGGCATTGGGGCCAGCTTCCTGCATCTGGGTAATTGCCCAGCTTCCCAGAACCATTGTAGCGACCTCGCCACGGTTCATCATGCCCTTACTGCCTTCCCAGTCTGTGGTCGTGGGGTCATCTTCGACCAGACCGCGTCGTATGGCCTCGTACAGCACGGAGTACACTGCGTAGGGGCCAGTGCCATCACCGCGGTCAGAGAAGGGGTTTGCGGTGTGGGGCAGTATCTGGTTCATGAAGTTAGGATCGCCAGTGGCGCTGCCGCTAATGTAAGCGTCCCATGCGCCCATGGTCCAGCCTGCTGCAAAGTTGGTGTAGAGGGGAATGGCGTTGGTATTGTCCTTAATCTTCTGTAGCGCGGCGAGGAACTCATCCGGCGTTTTCGGCAGTGGGTTAACGCCAGCTTGCTGATAAACCCGCTTGTTGTACAGAATTCCCTGCACGTTATTAGTTGATGACAACCCATAAACCGTATTGTTAAACATACGGTTATCGGCAAACTGATATGTCTGGCTGAGGGTAGCAAGCGCGCCAAGTGGCTGAAAGTAGTTGCCAAGCTCACTGACCCCGATGGTCGTGGGGATCATACAGAGGTCACCCCAGTTTGGGGTTGACAGACGCATCGTGATGGTCTCCGCATAGTCAGTAATCGCTTCATACACAATCTTGATGTTGGGATACATCTTCTGAAAGTCAGCAATGTAGCGCGGGAACACCGTATTCACGATGTCGGTACGATGGGTTTTAACCTGAATCGTAACATTCAGGTTGGTGTAATCCTGCCCCAGCCTCAACTGATCAATGGTAGGCAGATCAGAGGCAGCAGCCGTCGTTCCTCTTGTTGATGACGGCGTTTGTGCGCCAGACGCGAATACGCTTCCTGTCGCGATAGCCGCGACCAAAAGCCCTAAAACAAGCTTTTTCATAAAGTCCTCCAGAATACAATAATATGTTACCTCGAAGTTTGAGTAACCGATGAATAGTCTATAAGTATTTTTTTAGTTTGTCAATAAGTTTATAAAAATTTATTGACACATTATTTTTAGTTGATATAATTAAGATATGTTAGGTAATATGTTAGGTGATAATTCATGCGACTCAACATACCTGACATATATCGAACGTCCTGCTGTATGGCAGGCAGATTTTTTTTAAGGATGGAACTTATGGGTAAAAAGTGCCTATGTGTCGGAAGTATCGTTGTATCAGTGGCGGTGATCAGTGGCTGTTCGTCTGTGAAGGATGGAGGTAAAACACTCCTCCGCTCGGGCGTTACTGAGACCGCGAAGGTCTGGACCTTCGACACGGATACGGCTGGATGGCAAGTTGCCACTGGTGAGCATTATGCTTATGGGGCTGGAGAACCGACACTTGAGTGGGACAACGGCCTTGGTGAGGGTATGGTGAAGTTTACGGCGCAGTACGATGACTCGGTTGGCTGGAGTGAACCGAAAATCAAGACCAATATCACTCCTGCGCTTGATGTATCAGGTTACAACACCTTTAGCTTTGATTTCTATTTTGATCCCTCCAGTACCAGTGTTGGTAACCTCCAGTACAAGGTATTCTCAAATGGAGGTATTGATAAAAATGCGACCATCGTCGATCTGAGAAGCGGTAGTAGTGTGGGTACGGCTATTGCGAGTACCTATAGAAAAGTAAGCGTAACAACGGCACTAACCGGCAACCTCACTACAATATCCGATCTGACACTGGGCATTATCGGAGGAAGTACGGACTATTCAGGTGCAATGTTCATTGACAACATCAAGTTCAGCTATGTTGCTGCGCCGCCCGGACCAGATCAGACGGCAATCACCAAGACCCCGAATGTGACTGGCACTCAGGTACCTGCTCTGAGCCTTCCTACATCAGTACGGCTTGTGGATGGGGCAGCTACTGCGGAAACTGCACGACTCTACGCCTATCTTAAAGCGCTTGGCGATACAGACAAGGTAATCTACGGTCATCAGAATGATATGCACCATAAGCGCGGGATACCATATACCGGATCAACGCAGTCTGATACTAAGGATATTACCAGTTCCTTTGCGGGGATCATGGGTATTGATACCCTGTCTATCATTGGGAACGAGTATCCTGGAAGCACGATTCATACTGGCGATTCTGATTACGATGCGAATCCGATAGCGGGATCAGCAAAACTCAGCATCCACGCGGCACAGGAAGGGGCCATAGTTACCGTTTCTACGCACTTCCCCAACTTTAACTATGTAAAGGAATCGGGTGATTGGAACTCATACACACCCGGCACACTCACAGGGGACGTGATGCTGCGGATACTTCCCGGCGGAGACCTGAACCGGCTTTTCAACGAGTATTTGGACAAGATCGCTACTTATGCCAAGCTCCTAGAAGCAGCTGACGTGCCAGTACTATTCCGGCCATTCCACGAGCATAACGGTAGCTGGTTCTGGTGGGGGAAGGCGTTCTGTACACCCGAAACCTATAAGAACGTTATCCGCTATACAGTGGAATATCTGCGGGATATCAAGGGCGTTCACAACTTCCTATATGTGTATTCCCCAAATGGCCCATTCAATAGTAAAAATGATTATCTGGAACGGTATCCGGGAGACGAGTACATTGATGTTATCGCTTTTGATTACTACGATAATTCTAATGGCAATAATTCGTGGATGAATACGTCTTTCGCGAACACGATCAGTTTGGTCGATGCCATTGCTCAGGAACGTGGGAAAGTTTCAGCGGTTGCTGAGACTGGCATGAGTACGAGTGGTATTGCTAATAACACACGGCAAACATGGTTTACCGATGTGCTTGACAAGGTATCTGCTTCCCACATGGCCTACTATCTGGTATGGGCGAATTTCTCAGGTGGAACCAATTACATGGCGCCCTATAAGACCTCCGCCTCGACCGGTCATCCAATGGTCGATACCTTCATCGACTTCTACAATAACGATAAGTCCATCTTTGCTAACGGAACCCGTTTCTACGGCTTAACTAACGCGATATCGGTAACTTCCGCGACTCAAGGAAGCAAAGGCTTTGTCCTCGCCCCAGCCGGCGGCGCGTATATTGAAAATGCGATAACACTTCGAGCAAGCGTGAAAAATGCGGTGGGACAGATTAGCTTTGTACTTACCAATACCAGCCATGAACTTACCAAAAACGCAAGTCTGGACTCGTCAGCTCCTACAGGCGTTATTTGGTACAAAGTAGACTTGAGTGCGGCTGAATTGGCGGCTTTTGGGACAGAAACAACGCAAGGAACCGTCACACTGAAAGACGGAACAACAACGCTGTCTACAATAACGGTATATTTCGGGGACAAGCCGGTTCGTACTGACCTCAATGTGGTTGATGATTTTGAGTTCCACTATGGCTCAGATGAAGTTTTGAATAACGCATGGTCAGGTAATTCTGGTGCTGATTGTAGTAATACGATAAGGTTATCCACTACGGAAAAACAGGGCGGTACTTACGGTATGGCATTTGACTACACCCTGAGTATTTCTAGTGGCGAGGGCTATACTGGCAGAACCTATCCTTATGGAGGAGACTGGTCAGACTATGATGCACTCCAGCTCTGGATCAAGCCTGACGGCAAGAACCAGAAGATCGTCGTTCAGGTGCGTTCAGGCAGCGAGGACTTCGAGGTATTCCTCAATGAAGTCGAGATCAGCGCAGGTACACCTTTTGCCGGAACTACGGCGGCAAAACTTGTAACACTACCTTTCAGCGTGTTCAAAGGTAAGAGCAACGGAACTTTTAATAAAGCAAACATTACAAGTTTTGGTCTCTGGGTAAACACGATTGATACTGACGCGAACGATACCTACTACGATTATGTCAGAGGGAATCTACGCTCGGTGTTGTACTACGACGATATCAAAGCGGTTAAGAGCGGTGGCTTAACATCGGTTCGTTTTGAATAGATTCTAAACCCTATCACAGCCCCTTACTTAAAGGGGAAGGGGTTGTAGCTCAGGCCGATTGCTCGGCTCCACAAGCTTTCTGCTTCTTCCCTTTTCCAATATTTATCCAGTATTTATATGGAGGTTTAGCTCTTGTGGCGACAAGAGCCAAACCTCCATATCTAAACATTAATTCCCCGACCGCACGGTTGATTCGATAAGCAATCAGCTTGCAGAAAGGCTTTCACGTAATTCTTCGGCATGGGTGCGTATCTTCTTGAGCGCCCTGATTTCGATCTGGCGCACGGTTTCCGGCGAAAGACCTAGCTTGTCACCGATAGTGCGGAGCGTGTACTTCTTACCGCCGTTAAGCTGGAACCGGTACACAAGTACCCGTTTCTCGTTAGCCGGTAAACAGTTCAGGATACGCAGGGTTTCGTCATGGGCAAACTGCCGGAAGAACTCACTCTCTGGACTATAGGTGTAGTCCTCGTGAAGTTCAAGTACCGAAGGGGTATCGTCCTCTTCGTCAGCAATCTCAAGGGATAGCTGAGAGTTTGTCATGCCGAGAACACAGTCGACTTCCTCAATAGAAACCCCCAGATCATCGGCTATTTCCTGAGCGCTTGGTTGCCGTGCCAGACGCTGGGTCAGCGCATGAATGTTTTGCTGGATTTTGTGGAGTATCTCCTCCTTCCGGTATGGCAGGTGAATGGTTCGGCGCTTGTTAATCAGGAAACGGGTGATAAACTGCCGTATCCACCAATGTGCGTAGGTTGAAAAACGCAAGTGCCGATTGTGGTCATACTTCTCAGAAGCGTGCATGAGACCCATGTTTCCTTCCTGAATAATGTCCATAATGGCAACATCCGGTGTCTTATAGAAGCAGGCGATTTTAACCACCAGTCTCAGATTGGCTTCAATCAGCTTCTGCTTTGCTCCCAGGTCTCCCGCCTGTATCTGTCTGGATAAGTCAAGCTCTTCTTCAAAACTCAACAAGGGTATCTTCTTTATTTGGCTAAAATACGCCTGCAACAGTTCATCTGTAGCAGAGACCCTGGTTTTGCCTAAATTGTTCTTTTTCTGTTTGATGTTCACAACAGACCTCCTGATAATACCTATATAAAAGCTATTTCCGTGCCAAGAACGGTATTGTTGTGTTAATTCATTATATTACAATTAGATAGAAATATATATAAAGATACATAATCCTTATATAAGTGATTGATGTATGATATTTCATACAATACTTATTATAATTTCAATACGTTTTCCCTAGATCATACAGTGGAATCATGTTATACTCATATTCTATGGAAGATTGTATCTTTTGCAATATCGCGCATGGAGAGATACCAGCGCAGAAAATCTATGAAGATGATGAACTACTGGCTTTTCACGACGTGGCTCCACAAGCGCCAGTACATTTTCTGGTGATACCCAAGCAACACATCAGGAACATCATGGAGACGGATGACAGCCGCCTACTGGGGAACCTACTCGATCAGGCGCAGAAGCTAGCTGTCGCGCTCGGTTGTGCAGAAAACGGCGCGCGTTTTGTGATTAACTGCAAATCCGACGGAGGCCAGACCGTGGACCATCTTCATATCCACGTTCTCGGCGGTCGTCCCCTTGCCTGGCCTCCGGGTTAAGCGCATTCAGCCGCAATAGAGTGAAGAAAGCCAGGATACGTTACGCTTGCGGCTTCGGCGCTGTCAATGCTGACCGGGCCAGACGCGCCAAGCGCCGCCACCGCAAGGGCCATTACTACACGGTGATCCCCGTGGCCATCAACCTCGCCGCCCTGAACCGTGCCGCCCTGAATGATAAGCGCGTCAGGGCGTTCCGTGCAGCAAATGCCAAGTTTCCTCAGTTCACTGGCCATAACCGCGATGCGGTCAGTTTCCTTGATACGCGCATGAGCCACATTGACCAGCGCGGTTTCTCCCTCAGCATAGCTGGCTGCCACAGCCATAATGGGCAAAAGGTCAGGTGTGGCGTTCAGGTCAAAGACCCCACCGCGCAGAGGCCCATTTCGGGAAACACTGACACCTCGCTCTGTCCAGTTCACCACACAGCCCATCTGAGCCAGCATCTCAAACATAAGTTTGTCGCCCTGAGCATCGGACGAATCAAGCCCAGACAGGCTAAGAGGCCCGCCCGTGATCGCCGCAATACACGCTGGAAACGCGGCTGAAGAAAAATCAGCAGGAACCGGGCCATTCATAGGCGTATAGCTATGCCCCCCATAAAGGCGGAAGAAAGAAAAGTCCGGCGCTTTCTCATAAACAACCCCTTGCGAATCAAGGTACGAAAGGGTAAGCTCAATATAGGGCTTTTCGTTAAGCAGAGGCACATCGATCTCAGTGATAAGGTCTTTCTCCGCAAGAGGAGCGGCCAAAAGCAGCGCCGAAAGGTACTGACTCGTGGGACATTCAAGGCTCACCCGTCCGCCCTTAAACGGCCCTTGTATCGTGATTGGCGCACACCCGTTGTTTGCAGCTTGCGTCCGAACGCCCAGACCCGCAAGCGCGGCAAGAAGTGGCGCGGCGCTCCGCCTGCGAATCTGCTCATCGCCGGTAAACGTGAACGGCGCATTTCCCAAAGCAGCGACAGCCAGCGCCAGAAAGAGCGTAGTGCCAGAGTTATCCACATCAAGCGCCTCTGCACGCGAGGTAAGCGCAGTTCCCACGCCCTGCACAGTGTAGTGTATAAGACGCCTGCCGTCCTCGTCCAGCGGGTTAGGACACTCCGCGTCAAAGTCGCGCTCTTCAATGATAGACGCACCAAAACCACGGCACACCGCCACACAAGAACGGGCGTCCAGTGAATCCAACGGATAATCAATAGTAGAAACCCCATTACTCAGCGCCGCGATGAGCAGCCGCCTTATGGTATGAGACTTAGAAGCTGGAACACGAAATGTTCCGCTTATCGGATGGGGAGAAATAACAACACGCATAGCCTAACTCCATTCAGAATAATGTGAGCCTGTTTCCAAACGGCTACCCTTCGACTATCTCAGGATGCGCCATCAGTCGCTACATGCGGCAGCCACACTGCCAATGTCAAGTGCCGATAGGACACACTCAATCGTTTGGATGAAGCACAACTTACTTCAAGTATCGATCTTTTTCTTACTTTGTGCAACAACTCAATTCGTCGTGGTCTAGTAGGCTAAAGGTACAGGAGCCTTGCCTGAGCGCGGTCTTAAATAGCTCTATCATGTTATAAAAGTTTAAACATTTTGGTTAAAACCACTTGACCGTTTTTGTAAGGCCGGCTATCGTATAGATATATCATGTTTCATCAAGCGGTGTACGTTAAACGACACGGATGCCGTGTTACATCATATCGTTTTCGTCTTAGATGAAAAATTTCAAATAAGATAGTGAAACAAAAGAGTATGGAGGAAAATAGAATGAGGAAAGAATATGATTTTACAAATATAAAGCCAAATCCGAATATAAAAAATTTGTGGAAACAGATTACTATACGAATTGATGTAGATACAATAAATTTTTTCAAAAAACAAGCGAAAGAAGTAGGAATAATCTATCACAATCTAATAAATGGATAAAATGACACACTTGACAGGAAATAAAGTCTCATCTTACATATATTTTATTTTTCGGGGATACTATGGTACGCTTTTGATGAGCTACTCGACCAGCGCGCCCAGTACCTGCGCTATCTTGGCGCCACAGTCAGCGGATGAAACAAGCGTTCCGCGCAATAGCGGAACGTGACGGCTTGCAGAAGCACTACAGGGTGAAGGTATTCCCAGCAGAGGCGTTACCTTGCTCATCTGCCATACTCGATTCGAGCTTCACCTGTATCTTATGCCTTCTTGCCGTAGAAATTCAAACAATGTGCTAAAACCGCTTGCTCTTTTTCTCATAGTATAGTATAATCTTAGTATGGACTTAATGAAACGCCAGTTGTCCACTGGACATCTGGTTACTTACAGCTTACCTCATATACACAAAACAAGCGTCAGCGCATCTTCACCAAAGAGCGTCTGTTTATCCTTGTTTCTTGAAATTGTTCACCATCCAGACTTTACAGGTGTTCTAGTCCATCTTCTCGTGTCGTTTCAATACATTGTAAGGCCACTATCTTACATTATAAGAACGATAACTCGTAAGTTAAGACCACTATCTTACATTATAAGGACGATAACTCGTAAGTTAAGACCACTATCTTACATTATAAGAGCAGACGACACGATTTCAAAATATTTATTACAAGAATATATCGCCGCTAGAAGCGGGTTACAGAGGAACTATCATAGGCGCGTTGCGTCTATGTTTGATATAAACGCCGCCAGAGGCGGCTTACAAGGAGTTTGTCTATGAGTCTCATGCCTAACAGAGAAGTGGAGTTTGTCGAGTGGAGTGGCAATCTGATTGATGTGTCAAAAAGCCACGCAACAGAGTGGGGGCTGCCAGCAGATAAGCTGGCGGAACTTGAACCCCTGCATATTGAGGTGAAGAGCTTGCATGAAAAATGTAAGACTGCCTCATACACTCAGCTTGACATGCATGCAAAGAACGAAAAGAAAGCGCTGCTCAGGAAAAAAGAGGCGGAGTTCGTACGCTTCCATCTTCAGAACAACGACAAGATGTCTGACAATGGCCGCAAGGAACTGCACATTCCGATCTACGACAGAACGCACACGCCTCACCCAGCGCCGGATACAGTGCCGGAGATCGAGATCGAAATGCCGCACGCTCGGATCCTGCGAATCAAGTTTCGCAATGAAAAAGCGCTCCGTTGGGGAAAGCCCGCGTTTGTCCACGGGCTTGAATGCCTGTGGGTCATTGCGGATGCACCGCCAGACAAGATCGCGGACCTGCTCCATTCGGCCTTTACCACCCGTAACCCGCTGGAACTCTCGTTTGAGGAGAATGTACGGGGAAAACGAGTCTACTTTGCGGCCCGCTGGGAATCTGGTACCGTGAAGAAAGGACCGTGGAGTGACATTTTTAGTGCGGTGGTCCCCTAAACAATGAATAGTGAATAATGGGGAGAATATCTTCTCATTATTCACGCTATCTATATGCGGATACATGCATGATAATAAGGTGTCGTTTATGTATAACAGAATTTTAAGGAAGTTACTAATGAAAAGTGGAATAAAAGCAATTAAAAAGCCTTGCTATCTTGACGTCAATACTGGCGGATGAAACAAGTGTCCCGCGCAGATAGCGCAAAGCGACGGCGTGAGGAAGCGCTATGGTTTAGATTCCTGAGCGCTTCTCTCGCTATTATGTTATAAAGTTGGGAGGGAACAGATATGAATTTATTCTTTAATCAGTATATAATTAAAGAATATTATGAAAAAGATGTCGATGCTGTATTATTGGAAGGCGATACATTTGATATATTAAGGCGATTACCTGACAATGCTTATTAAATTAATTGTTTCATCACCGCCCTATAATATAGGAAAAATTTATGAGCAAGAGGTTAGTCTGCAAAAATACTTAGACTGGCAGGAAAAAATAATTATCGAACTATACCGGACTTGTCATATTAACGGAAGTATTGTCTGGCAAGTCGGAAATTATGTTAATCAAGGAGAAATATTTCCCTTGGATATTTATTTTTATCCTCTATTCAAAAAAGTTGGTCTTAAATTAAGAAATAGAATCATTTGGCATTTTGGACACGGACTGCATGCCTCAAAACGATTTTCGGGAAGATATGAAGTATTACTTTGGTTTACAAAAAGTGATGCATATACTTTTAATCTTGACAATGTCCGTGTTCCGTCAAAATATCCTGGAAAAAGAAATTATAAAGGTAATAATATCGGTAAACCGAGCGGGAATCCTTTGGGTAAAAATCCGTCTGATTATTGGGAAATAATCGCGGATGAATGGGACAATGGGATAATTGATATACCAAATGTCAAATCAAATCATCCTGAAAAGACAGAACATCCGTGTTCTTTTCCTGTTGAGTTAATTGAAAGGTGTGTATTGGCGTTTACCAATGAGAATGATTGTGTGATGGATCCTTTTGGTGGTGTTGGTTCATCTCTCATTGCCGCATTAAAACAGAAAAGACGAGGTGTTCTTATTGATAAAGAAAAAAAATATATAGACATAGCAAAAGAACGAATTGCTAAACTTGCAGATGGTTCATTAAAAATGCGAAAAATAGGAATGCCTCTATTTGAGCCGACTGGAAGAGAAAAAGTGTCGCAGATTCCATTGGAATGGATAAATAATAATCTGGAAGATGTATTATGAATATTGTCGCCGAATATAATTTCAATCACGGAAAAGAATTTGTGCTTAAACATTATAAAGAAGAATTTGATGAAATAATTCAAGTAATTAATTCCGTTATGGTTTATAATGTATGTGCAAAAATGACTATTTTTAAAAATCTTGGTATAATAGACGTGGGAATTGAAATTGTTCCTGTGAAGATATTTGCAGATGATATGAGTACCGGTGTTTCATATTTTGAACAGTTTGCGAGGAGTATCGAATATAGATATTCCTGTATTAGTTCTTGGTATAGATGTTTGATATACATTCAAAAAGGCGCTTTGTATAACAGGATTGTATGCACTTTGGCATAAAGGCACTTGCGTTCCGTGTGACTAGGTCATTCCGCGCTCCACTCACATCTTGCCAGACATGGGCTTTGCTGTACAAAGTCCTTATTCAGGCTGACAAACCGTCGTACATAACCGGAAGGTTCCGGCGAGCTTGTCGAGTTCGAGGCTCACGCTATGTGATATTCTGTTAAGCAGGCTATTTATTTTTGCAGAGAATGACGATTGCTCCCCGTGGTGCTTGTCAGAGATTGACACGTCGGATATGCTTACAAGCAAGGAGTGATTAACATGGCTAAGTATCCATTCGACAGCATAGAATCCAAGTGGCAGCACTACTGGGACGAACACAAGACCTTTAAGGCAAGCGAGATTGACGCGCCGCGGGATAAACGGCGCTATGTACTCGATATGTTTCCCTATCCTTCGGCTCAGGGACTGCACGTGGGCCATCCAGAAGGCTATACAGCCACAGACATCTATTGTCGCTTCCTGCGCATGAACGGCTATAACGTTCTGCATCCAATGGGCTTTGATGCCTTTGGCTTGCCCGCCGAGAACTTTGCCATCAAGACCGGCGCCCATCCATCGCTTACAACCGCCGCCAATATAAACAAGTTCCGCTCACAGATCAAGGCGCTGGGCTTTTCCTACGACTGGGACCGAGAGGTGGATACTTCAAGCGCAGAGTATTACCGATGGACTCAATGGATTTTTCTCAAACTGTTCAAGAAGGGGCTGGCTTATGAGGCTGAAAGTCCTATCAACTGGTGTCCGTCGTGCAAGACGGGCCTTGCCAATGAGGAAGTGAAGGAGGGGTGTTGTGAGCGCTGCGGGGCAAAGGTTACCCGCAAGCGGATTCGGCAGTGGATGCTCAAGATCACGACGTATGCTGAGCGGCTGCTTGATGACCTCGACGGACTTGACTGGCCTGAGCCGGTGAAGCTCATGCAGAGAAACTGGATAGGGCGGTCTGAGGGCGCAAATGTGTTCTTTAATATAGAAGGTTTTGATGACAGGCTCGAAATCTATACCACGCGCCCGGACACGCTCTTTGGCGCTACCTACATGGTGTTGTCGCCGGAGCATCCGCTTGTGGAAAAGATCACCACACCGGAACAGCGAAGCGCTGTAAGCGCCTATCTGGACGCGGCAGCAAAGAAGAGTGACCTTGAGCGCACTGACCTTGCCAAAGTGAAGACCGGCGTGTTTACCGGTGCTTATGCTATCAATCCGGTGAATAAGGAACGGATACCTATTTGGATTGCGGACTATGTGCTTATCTCTTACGGAACCGGCGCAATCATGGCTGTTCCCTCGCATGACGAGCGCGACTGGGACTTTGCCAAAACGTTTGGCCTGCCAATCAAGCTGGTTGTCGCTGCTGAAAAGCCAGATAGTGGCGCTGACTATAGCGCGGAACCTGCGGAGTGTACTGTTGCTGATGGCTGGGCCGTGAACTCCGGGCGTTTCAACGGTTTACCCACACCGGAGGCCATCAAGCAGCTTATTGCGTGGATTGAGGAAGAGGGTCTTGGCAAGAAAGCCATAAACTACAAGCTGCGCGACTGGGTATTCAGCCGTCAGCGCTACTGGGGCGAGCCGATTCCGCTTGTTCACTGCCCGCACTGTGGCATAGTGCCTCTGCCGGAGAGTGAGCTTCCGCTGAAACTGCCGGAAGTGCAGTCTTATATGCCAACTGGCACTGGCGAATCGCCACTTGCCGCGATCGGGGACTGGGTGAACACGAGCTGCCCTAAGTGCGGCGCTCCGGCGAAGCGTGAAACCAACACCATGCCCCAATGGGCTGGCTCTTGTTGGTACTATCTGCGCTATCTCGATCCCCACAACGACACAGCTTTTGCTGCCAAAGACAAACTTGAATACTGGCTGCCGGTTGATCTTTACATTGGCGGCGTTGAACATGCTGTCTTGCACCTCCTCTACAGTCGTTTCTGGCATAAGGTACTCTACGACCTTGACCTCGTGAACACGAAAGAGCCGTTTCAGCGTCTCCTGAACCAGGGCATGATTCTGGGCGAGGATAACCAGAAGATGAGCAAGAGTCGCGGCAATGTGATCAATCCTGACGACATTGTAAAGAACTATGGCGCTGACGCCATGCGGGTCTATGAGATGTTTATGGGGCCGCTGGAGGTAACGAAGCCCTGGCTGACCGCTGGTCTTGTGGGCGTGTCGCGTTTCCTTGAGCGCGTCTGGGCTATAGGCGAGAAGCCGCTGACTGGCGATAGCGAGGTAAGCGAAAAACTGACGCGGCTTTTGCACAAGACCATAAAGAAGGTGAGCCATGACACTGAGACCTTGAACTTTAACACGGCCATCAGCGCGATGATGGTGTTCTCCAACGAGCTTGCGAAGCTGGAACATATCCCCCGTGTGCTTTGGGAACCGTTCATACAGCTTTTAAGTGTCTATGCGCCGCACTTGGGCGAGGAACTCTGGCGGAACTGCGGGCATAGCGAATCAGTATCCAAATCCGCCTGGCCTGTCTGGGACGATGCTCTGTGTGCTGATAGTGAGGCGACTATTGTGGCGCAGGTGAATGGCAAGATACGCGAGCGATTCACTGTGGCTACAGGTACGGACAAAGCCGTACTGGAAAAGACCGCGCTTGGCCTGCCCGCTGTCGCCAAGTGGCTGGAAGGCAAGGAGATTGTCAGGATCATCACCGTGCAGGATAAGTTGGTTAACATCGTGGTGAAGTGAGCAAGACGTTGTTGTGCCGGAAAAAGCGGTCTTTGCTATTGGGCGCTTCCCTTTGTTTCCGGCGCTTTTATAGAACCGCTTTCCTGCGTGCTTCACGGGGTTGAGCGGGTGCGCTTCAGGTTAGCGGATCGGACGCCCCTGGGCGCTGGCCCCTTCGGGATACTCCTATCATTAACAATGCCGAGTATGCTCATCGCGTAGCGGTCGTGGGCAGCTCGGCACACGTCCTGTATGGCCGCGTTCAGACCCGGACAATCCTTGCCGTTGGTCAAGATACCGATGCTCTTTGTTACACTGTAGCGAATTGCTTCATAGGCTCAGTATCGGAATGAATGGCGCGGCGCTCTGCCCTATTTGATAAGTATATTTCCTTCTATAATAATAAGAGTCATTCTAAGAACATCAACAGCTTTGACCTGCGAAAGAACGCCAAGCTAAGAAGGGCAGGGAAACATTCACTGAAAGCTAACAGGACAGGTTGTAGGCAAAAAAGACCCATTGAGTCAAATGGCCGGGTCTTTTGCTAACATAGCTTACCGTTATTGCATTGTTTATAAAGTCGCTGCTTTCATAACACGCGGCTTTTCAAGCTGGTACAATTTCCGTTTTGGTACAAGCCACGCGGAACACACAAAACGCAGTGCATCGCTCTCAGACGCATAGAATGCCTCGTAACGCCGCCAGTGC